>DATHUT010000108.1:0-3980 GCA_035462005.1 Gammaproteobacteria bacterium
GCGCGAACGCCTGGAAATGGAGATCGGTCACTTCAAGGTCATCGAGCGCGACGGCAGCATCATCGGCTGCGCCGCCCTCTACCCCCATGCGCGGAGCAAGATGGGCGAACTGGCCTGCTTGGCCGTGCACCGCGACTACCAAGGCGAAGGGCGCGGCGACGTACTGCTGCAGGCCATCGAGCGCGCTGCCCTGGAGCAGTGCCTGAACCGGCTGTTCGTGCTCACCACCCGCACCGCCCACTGGTTCCGGGAGCGTGGCTTCCGGCCCGGCAAGGTGGAGGAACTGCCCATGCAGAAGCGCAGCATGTACAACTACCAGCGCAAGTCCAAGGTGTTCCTCAAGCGCCTGTAGGTCGGGAAATTGGGGACAGACCACGGTTTCCGCGGTTTCCGGAAACTGTGGTCTGTCCCCTATTCAGCGCTTGCGCGCCAGCATCAACCCATCCCCGATCGGCACCAGGCTGATGTCCACACGCTCGTCGCGTGACACCTGCTCATTGAAGGCGCGGATCGACACGGTGTCCATGTCTTGCTCCCCCTCATTGATGACGCTCCCACCCCACAACACATTGTCCACCGCCACCAGCCCACCGGGTCGCAGCAAGTGCAGGACACGCTCGTAATAATCGATGTAAGCGGGCTTGTCGGCATCGATGAATGCAAAATCAAAGCTGCCCGCCTGGCCATGCGCCAGCAGGGCATCCAGGCTGTCCCGCGCCGGCCCAAGGCGCAGTTGGATGCGCTCCTCCACCCCGGCGGCCTGCCAGTGGCGCAGGGCGATGCGGGCATAATCGGCATTCAGTTCACAGGCCACGAGTTCACCTGCCTCCGGCAACGCCTCGGCAATGGCCAGGGCGCTGTAGCCGGTGAACACCCCGACCTCCAGGCAGCGGCGCGCCCCCAGCAGCTTCACCAGCAGCGCCATGAACTGCCCCTGTTCCGGGGCGATCTGCATCCGCGCCAGGGTGTGGCCGGCGGTCTCCTCCCGCAGCGCCCGCAAGGCCGGACCCTCGTGCAGGGACACCTGCAGCAGATACTGGTAGAGTTCCGGGGTAAGCGGGAGGGTCTGGTTGGACATGACAAACTCCGTTGTTGTGGCCTGGTGCACATTTTACGCCGGGCATTCCGCTAGACTCGAACCAGTAGAGCCTCCGGCACCGGCATCATGAACCATACACCACTACAGCTGCTGCAGTTCACCGACACCCATCTGTTCGCGGACGCCGCCGGCGCGCTGCTCGGCGTCAACACGGAACAGTCCCTGCAGGCGGTGCTGAACCTGGCCCGGCAGCAGCACTGGCCGCCGGACCTGATCCTCACCACCGGCGACCTGGTGCATGACGGCTCGGCCCAGGCCTATGCCCGTTTCCTGCGTCATTTCAGCGACCTCGGAGCGCCCGTCTACAGTCTGCCCGGCAATCACGATGCGGCCCCCCGCCTCTACGCCCAACTGCAACAGCCATCCGTGCAGGCGCTACACCATGTGCTGCGCGATCACTGGCAGTTCTGCCTGCTGGACACCTCCGTGCCCGGTAGTGAGGGCGGTCACCTGGCCGCCGCCGAGCTGCAGCGCCTGGATGCCCAACTCGCCGCCCACCCCGATCACCATGCCCTGGTCTGCCTGCACCACCAGCCGGTGCCCATGGGCAGCCGCTGGCTGGACACCATGGCGGTGGACAATGCCGACGCGCTGTTCGCCGTGCTGGACCGCCACCCCCAGGTGCGCGGTCTGCTGTGGGGTCATGTGCACCAGGATTTTCACCAGCGCCGTAAGGGCGTGCAGCTCATCGCCTCGCCCAGCACCTGCATCCAGTTCGCGCCCGGCAGCACGGAGTTCGCCATCGACGACACGCCACCGGGCTACCGCTGGCTACGGCTCCACGACGATGGCCGGATCGACACCGGTGTCGAGCGCATCGCCGACATCCCGGTGGGCCTGGAACGCGCCTCGCAGGGGTATTGAGTAAAAGTAGTAAAAGAGTAAAAGGGGTCGGTGACAAATGGAGTAAAAGGGGTCGGTGACAAATGAGTCTACTCATCAAATGAGAATTAGACTTGATTGTCACCGACCCCTTTTAGACCCTTCCCGCCCGCGATACCACAGCCCCGCCAGCAGACAGCCCCCGCCCAGCAGCAGCATGGCCGTGCGCACCCCCAACACTTCCGCCAGGCTGCCCGCCAGCAGGTTGCCCAGTGGCGCCACGCCGATGAACAGGGTGGAGAACAGCGACATGATACGCCCGCGCAGGGCATCGGGCGCCGCCAGTTGCAGATAGGTATTGGTGGAGGCGATCACCGTGGTGACGGCAAAGCCCGCCAGCGCCAGCACCGGCAGGGCAAGGGAAAACGAGTCCAGCCGGGAGAACAGCATCAACACCACCCCCGCCAGCAGGGTCGCCAGGGCGATCCAGCGCTCGATGCCCTCGCCCTCGCGTCGTCCCGCCAGCCGCAAGGCCGCCAGCAGGGCGCCACCACCGGCGGCGCCGAGCAGGTACCCCAGCACATCGGGTCCGCCCTGGAACACTTCGCGCGCGAACACGGGCATCAGCACCGTATAGGGCGAGGCGCACAGGCTGACCGCCGCCACCAGCAGGATGACATGGCGCAGGCGCAGGTCGCGCCAGGCATAGTGGAAGCCGTCCAGCATCCCGATCCGGGGCCGCGCCGCGTCCCTGCCGGCCCGGGACTCCAGCCCCATCGCCAGCACCGCCAACACCGTGGCGGAAAAGGTCATGGCATTGAGCAGGAATACCCAGGCCTCGCCGAAGCGCACGATGAGCAGGCCGGCGATGGCCGGGCCAAGGAAACGCGCCAAGTTGAACACGCTGGCATTCAGCGCCACGGCGTTATGCAGTTCCTCGCGCGGCACCAGGCCAGGCAGCAGGGAATGACGGGCGGGGATCTCCACGGCATGCACACAACCGAGCAGAAAGGCCAGCACAAGGATATGCCAAACGGCGATGTGCCCGCTGAACGTCAGCCCCGCCAGCACCAACGCCTGCAGCAGCGCCAGCAACTGCGTGGCGAGAAACAGCCGGCGGCGCGGCAGACGGTCCGCCAGCCAGCCGCCCGGCAGGCCGAACAGCAGCACGGGAATCAGGCTGGCGAAGGCCACCAGGCCAAGCATGAAGCTGGAATCGGTAAGGCGGTACACCAGCCAGGCCTGGGCGACGTTCTGCATCCAGGTGCCATGCAGTGACACCAGCTGGCCGAAAAAGAACAGCCGGTACTCCCGACGCTGCAGGGATCGAAGCGTCAGCAACGCCATGTCAGGCGACGAGCTGGTTGAAGTCGAAGATGGGCACCAGGATGGCCATGACGATGAGCAGCACGATCAGGCCCATGACCACCAGGATGAGAGGTTCGATGGCAGACATGATGCCGCCGATGAGGGTCTGCATCTCGCGTTCCTGGTTCAACGCCGCCCGTTCCAGCATGGATTCCAGGTTGCCGCTGGTCTCGCCACTGGCGATGAGATGCAAGGTCATGGGCGGGAAATAGCCACTCTTTTCCAGGGAACCGCTGATGCTGCTGCCCTCGCGCACGCGCCGCGCCGCCACGTCCACGGCCTCGCGCATGGGTACATTGGTCATCACCGAACCGGCGATGCGCAGGGACTCCAGCACCGGCACGCCACTGGCGGTAAGGATGCTGAGGGTCCGGGCAAAGCGCGCCGTGTTCAGGCCACGCACCAGGCGCGAGACAAAAGGGGTACGCAGCAGCAGGCCGTGGTAGACGCGGCGCGGTCCCGGCTGCTTGAGCAGGTGGCGCAGGCCCGCCACCAGCGCCACCAGCAGTATCAGCACTCCCAGACCCCAGGCCTGCATGAACTCGCTCAAGCCGATCAGGGCGCGGGTCAGCAGCGGCAGCTCCTGGCCCATGTTGTCGAACACCTGCACCACCTGGGGCACCACATAGGTGAGCAGCAGGGCGGTGATACCCAGCGCCATGATGGTAAGCAATACCGGATAGACCATGGC
>DATHUT010000109.1:0-3485 GCA_035462005.1 Gammaproteobacteria bacterium
CTGAAGTACCAGTGACCGGAGGCAGGGCGGGACAGGTTGGAGATCTCGCCTTCCACCCACAACAGGGGGAAATTGCCCTCCAGCACGGCCCGCGCCTCGCGGTTGAGGCGGGAAACGCTGAAGATATCCCGTTCCGGGCGGTTGTCGGGGGGGCTGGCCATGGCGGCAGGATAGCGGATTCCGGCGCGGTGGGAAAACGCCTTATTTCCGGGGCTCCTTTACCCCCCGGTGGCCAAAACCTATAATGCAGGGTCTTCCAGACTGCCCCGAGATGGACACCCCCTATGCTGCGCATTGCCGAGGAAGCCCTCACCTTCGACGACGTACTCCTGCTGCCCGCCCATTCCAGCATCCTGCCCCGGGATGTCAGCCTGGCCACGAACCTGACCCGCGAGATCCGGCTCAACATCCCCCTGATGTCGGCGGCCATGGACACCGTTACCGAGGCGCGCCTGGCCATTGCCCTGGCCCAGGAGGGTGGCATCGGCATCGTGCACAAGAATATGACCAACGAGCAGCAGGCCGCGCAGGTACGGGCGGTGAAGAAGTTCGAGAGCGGTGTGATCAAGGATCCGATCACCGTCGGCCCCGGCACCAGTATCCGCGAGGTGCTGGCCCTGACCCGCGCCAACAACATCTCCGGCGTGCCGGTGGTGGAGGGCGGTCAGCTGGTGGGCATCGTCACCAACCGCGACACCCGCTTCGAATCGCGCTTCGATGCCCCTGTCTCCAGCATCATGACGCCCAAGAACAAGCTGGTGACCGTGAAGGAAGGCGCCGAGAAGGACGAGATCATCCGCCTGCTGCACGAGCACCGTATCGAGAAGGTGCTGGTAGTGGACGACAAGTTCCAGCTGCGCGGGCTGGTGACAGTGAAGGACATCCAGAAGGCTTCCGACAAGCCCCTGTCCTGCAAGGATGACCAGGGCCGGTTGCGCGTGGGCGCCGCCGTGGGCGTGGGTGCCGGCACCGACGAACGCGTCGCCGCCCTGGTGGAGGCCGGCGTGGACGTGATCGTGGTGGACACCGCTCATGGTCATTCCCAGGGCGTGCTCGACCGCGTCGCCTGGGTGAAGAAACATTTCCCCGAGGTGCAGGTGATCGGCGGCAACATCGCCACCGCCGCCGCCGCCGAAGCGCTGGTCAAGGCCGGCGCCGACGCGGTGAAGGTGGGCATCGGCCCCGGCTCCATCTGCACCACCCGCATCGTCGCCGGCGTCGGCGTACCGCAGATCAGCGCCGTGGCCAACGTGGCGGCGGCCCTGAAGAAGTCCGGCGTGCCGCTGATCGCCGATGGCGGCATCCGTTACTCCGGCGACATGGCCAAGGCCATCGCCGCCGGCGCACACTGCATCATGGTGGGCAGTATGTTCGCCGGCACCGAGGAGGCACCCGGCGAGGTGGAGCTGTTCCAGGGCCGCTCCTACAAGTCCTACCGTGGCATGGGCTCGCTGGGTGCCATGGGCGCCTCGCAGGGTTCCAGCGACCGCTACTTCCAGGAAGGCAGCGAGACCGAGAAGCTGGTGCCGGAAGGCATCGAGGGCCGCGTGCCCTACAAGGGTTCCCTGCAGCCGGTCATCCACCAGCTCATGGGCGGCCTGAGTTCCAGCATGGGCTATACCGGCTGTGCCACCATCGAGGAGATGCGCACCAAGCCCCAGTTCGTGCGCGTGACCAATGCCGGCATGGCTGAGAGCCATGTGCACGACGTGCAGATCACCAAGGAAGCACCGAACTACCGGGTATAGGAATGTCTGGGGACAGATTTAAAATCTGTCCCCCTTCATCCGTCCGTCATTCCGGCGCAGGCCGGAATCCAGGAAAATCGAAGGCATGGATGCCGGCATTCGCCGGCATGACGGGTACAGGGTCTTCCAATCCTTGCCATGAACCTAACGAGCACACCGCCTTGACCACCCACGCCGACATCCACGCCCACCGCCTCCTGATCCTCGACTTCGGTTCCCAGTACACCCAGCTCATCGCCCGCCGGGTGCGCGAGATCGGGTTGTACTGTGAGATCCATCCCTTCGACATGGAGGACGCGGAATTGCGCGCCTTCAAGCCAAAGGGCATCATTTTATCCGGTGGCCCGGAGACGGTGACGACAGAATTCACCCCGCGCGCGCCGCAGGCAGTGTTCGAACTGGGGGTGCCGGTGCTCGGCATCTGCTATGGCATGCAGACCATGGCCCAGCAGCTTGGCGGCAAGGTCGAGAACGCCGACCACCATGAATACGGCTACGCCCAGGTGCGCGCGCGTGGCCACAGCCGGTTGCTGACCGACATCGAGGACCACGCCAGTCCCGAAGGCTACGGCCTGCTGGACGTGTGGATGAGCCACGGCGACCGCGTCATAGAGCTGCCGCCGGGCTTCAAGGTGATGGCCAGCACCGACAGCGCGCCGATCGCCGGCATGGCCGACGACGAACGCGGCTACTACGGCCTGCAGTTCCATCCCGAAGTGACCCACACCAATCAGGGCGGCCGTATCCTGCAGCGTTTCGTGCGCGACATCTGCGGCTGCGAGACCCTGTGGACACCGGACAACATCGTCGAGGAAAGTATCGAGAACGTCCGCGCACAGGTGGGCGACGACGAGGTGCTACTGGGCCTGTCCGGCGGCGTGGATTCCTCGGTGGTGGCGGCCCTGTTGCACAAGGCCATCGGTGACCAGCTCACCTGCGTGTTCGTGGACAACGGCCTGCTGCGTTATAAGGAAGGTGACCAGGTCATGGCCACCTTCGCCGAGCACATGGGCGTGAAGGTGATCCGCGTCGATGCCGAAAAGCGCTTCCTGGATGCCTTGGAAGGCGTCGAGGACCCGGAGCGCAAGCGCAAGATCATTGGCAATATGTTCATCGAGGTGTTCGAGGAAGAAGCCGCCAGGCTGAAGAACGCCACCTGGCTGGCACAGGGCACCATCTACCCGGACGTGATCGAGTCCGCCGGCGCCAAGACCGGCAAGGCGCACCTGATCAAGTCCCACCACAACGTCGGCGGCCTGCCCGAGCACATGAAACTCAAGCTCCTGGAACCGCTGCGCGAGCTGTTCAAGGACGAGGTACGCAAGCTGGGCGTGGAGCTGGGCCTGCCCTTCGACATGGTCTATCGTCATCCCTTCCCGGGCCCGGGCCTGGGCGTGCGCATCCTCGGCCAGGTGAAGAAACAATATGCCGACATTCTGCGCCTGGCCGACCACATCTTCATCGAGGAGCTGCGCCGCCACGACCTGTACGACAAGACCAGCCAGGCCTTCGCCGTGTTCCTGCCGGTGAAGTCCGTGGGCGTCACCGGCGACGGCCGCCGCTACGACTACGTGGTCGCATTGCGTGCCGTGGAAACCATCGACTTCATTACGGCGCGCTGGGCGCACCTGCCCTATGAGTTCCTCGACCTGGTGTCGCGGCGCATCGTCAACGAGGTGAAGGGCATCTCGCGCGTGGTGTACGACATCACCGGCAAGCCGCCGGGGACGATTGAGT
>DATHUT010000110.1:0-15247 GCA_035462005.1 Gammaproteobacteria bacterium
CACCCCCGGCCTGCTGCCGAAGATCGACAAGCCGGTGCTGGTGATCGCCGGCTCAGAGGACGATGTGGTGCCAGGCCTGCCGGAGCGGCTGGCGCCCATGGCGGACAAGGGTGATATCGAGCTGGTCACCATCGACGGCGCAGACCATTTCTTCCGAGATTTCTTCGCCGATGACATGGTGGAGGCGATCCGGGCGTTCGTGGAGGAATAAACAAAAAAGGGGGACAGACCACGTTTTTTCGAGTGACATCGTCGTCCATCAAAGAGAAAAAAACGTGGTCTGTCCCCCTTTTTAATGCTCCCGCGTGGCGCGGAAGCGGATCTCCGGGAAACGCTCCATGGTGAGGTCCAGGTTCACCCGCGTGGGCGCGATGTAGACCAGCTCACCGGCCTGGTCCAGGGCCAGGTTCTCGTAGGCTTTGTCGCGCAGCTTGTCCAGGGCCTTGGGGTCGTCGGTTTCCACCCAGCGGGCGGTTGACACGGCCACATTCTCGAAGCTCGCCTCCACCTTGTACTCGTCGCGCAGACGCTGCGCCACCACCTCGAACTGCAGGATCCCCACGGCGCCCAGGATCAGGTCGTTGTTCTTCAGGGGCCGGAACAGCTGGGTGGCGCCCTCCTCGCACAACTGGTCCAGGCCTTTCTGCAGGGCCTTCATGCGCAGGGGATCGCGCAGCACGGCGCGGCGGAACAGTTCCGGCGCGAAATTGGGGATGCCGGTGAAATTGAGATCCTCGCCCTGGGTGAAGGTGTCGCCGATACGGATAGTGCCGTGGTTGTGCAGGCCGATGATGTCACCGGGGAAGGCCTCTTCCACGTGGCCGCGGTCGGCGGCCAGGAAGGTCACGGCATTGGCCACCTGCACCGTCTTGCCGATGCGCACGTGCTGCATCTTCATGCCACGGGTATAGCTTCCGGAGCAGACGCGCAGGAAGGCGATGCGGTCGCGGTGCTGGGGATCCATGTTGGCCTGGATCTTGAACACGAAGCCGGTGAACTTTTCTTCCGTGGCTTCCACCACGCGTGCCGTGGCATCGCGCGGCTGCGGGCCGGGCGCGACCTTCACGAAGTCGTCGAGCAGTTCCTGCACACCAAAGTTGTTGATGGCGGAACCGAAATACACGGGTGTCAGTTCGCCAGCCAGGTAGGCGTCCAAGTCGAAGCCATGGCTGGCACCCTGCACCAGCTCGATCTCGTCACGCAGTTCCTGTGCCTGGCCGCCCAACAGTTCGTCGAGCATGGGGTTGTCCAGGCCCTTGATGACGGTGGCGCTCTGTTTCACGTCATTCTTACCCGCGGCATAGAGATGCACCTCATCCTCCACCAGGCTGTACACGCCCTTGAAGCGGCGACCCATGCCGATGGGCCAGTTCATGGGCGCGCAGCGGATCTTCAGCACCTCCTCCACCTCGTCGAGCAACTCGATGGGCTCCTTGCCCTCGCGGTCGAGCTTGTTGATGAAGGTGAAGATGGGTGTGGTGCGCAGGCGGCACACCTCCATAAGCTTGATGGTGCGTGCCTCGACGCCCTTGGCCACGTCGATGACCATGAGCGCCGAGTCCACCGCCGTGAGGGTGCGGTAGGTGTCCTCGGAAAAGTCCTCGTGGCCCGGGGTGTCGAGCAGGTTCACCATGGCATCGCGGTAGGGGAACTGCATCACCGAGGAGGTCACGGAGATGCCGCGTTCCTGTTCCATGGTCATCCAGTCGGAGGTGGCGTGACGCGCCGCCTTGCGGCCCTTGACGGAACCGGCGAGCTGGATGGCACCCCCGAACAGCAGCAGCTTCTCGGTGAGGGTGGTCTTGCCCGCGTCGGGGTGAGAGATGATGGCGAAGGTACGGCGCCGCTTGGCTTCTTCGATCAGGGACGTCATGGGGTGCAGGTCTGGAATTCGGTTGACCGGACATTGTAGCGGATTTTAAAAACCGGGGACAGACCACGGTTTAGCGGTTTTGTTGGCACAACCCGTGATCGGTAATCTCCCCGAAAACCGTGGTCTGTCCCCGGTTTTCGGGCTTCAGCCCGACACTCAAGCTACAGATTCAGCGCCAGCACCAGGGCATCCTCGCGGCCATTGGGGCCCGGGTAGTAGCCCTTGCGCACCCCGATCTCGTTGAAACCCATCTTGCTGTACAGGGCCAGCGCCGGGGTATTGGAGGGTCGCACCTCCAACAGCACCATGTCGGCACCGTGGCGCAGGGCCAGGCCGAGGAAATGTTTGAGTATTTTTCGACCCAGACCCTGCCCCTGGGATTCCGGGCGCACGGTCAGGTTGAGCATATGGGCCTCGCCCACCGCCACGCTCATCACCCCATAGGCCAGGATGTCGCCTTCCCGTTCGTAGAGCCAGCAGTTGTACCCCACCCGCAGGCAGTCCTTGAGGATGGCCCGGGTCCAGGGGTGTTCGTAGGCGCGCACCTCGATCTCCATGACGGCGTCGAGGTCCTCCTCGCGCATGGGACGGAAACGGGGTGGGAAGGAATGGGCCGCAGTGCTCATAAGACCATTGACGGAATCTCAGCCCAGACCTTGAGCCGTACGCTGGGCCAGCTGCAGATCCTGCCAGGCCTTGCGCTTCTCGGCGGGGCTGCGCAACAGGTAGGCAGGGTGGTAGGTGGCGACCAGGGGGATGCCCGCCTCCCCATAGCGGTGCACCTGGCCGCGCAGCTTGCCGATGGGCTGGTCGCTGTGCAGCAGGTGCTGGGCGGCGATACGGCCCACGGCCAGGATCAGCGCCGGATCGATGAGTTCGATCTGGCGCTGCAGGTAAGGTGTGCAGCAGGCCACTTCGTCCGCATGGGGATCGCGGTTGTTGGGTGGGCGGCACTTGAGGATGTTGGCGATGTAGACCTGGCCACGGGCCAGGCCCACGGCCTTGAGCATGGCATCCAGCAACTGGCCGGCACGGCCCACGAAGGGTTCGCCCTGGCGATCCTCCTCGGCCCCCGGCGCCTCGCCGATGACGAGCCAGCGGGCCTGGGGGTCGCCGACCCCGAACACGGTCCGGGTACGGCTGCGATGCAGGTCGCAGCGGGTACAGTTCGCCACCGCCGCCTGCAGGGCCTGCCAGTCCAGGGTCGCAATGGCTTCGGCATCCGCGCCCGGCAGGCCCGGCTCCACGGGCGGCAAGGCTTCCCCTGCTCCGCGGGTGGCTTCCCGCGCCACCCATGGCTGGATGCCCATGGCCTCCAGGTACGCGGTTTGTCGCTGTGGATCCAGTGCCATGGCTCCCTACACATCCCCCTTCTGCGGATGCTCCCGCGTGGCGGGCTGGGCAAGCTTGTTCAGGGCATTGATATAGGCCCGTGCCGAGGCGATGACGATGTCGGTATCGGAACCCTGGCCGTTGACGATGGTGCCGTCCTTCGCCAAGCGCACCGTCACCTCGCCCTGGGCATCGGTACCGCTGGTGATGCTGTTGACCGAGTAGAGCTGCAGCACCGAGCCACTGTGTACGATGGCCTCCAGTGCCTTGAAGGCGGCATCCACGGGGCCACCGCCGAAGGCATTGGCGCGCTGCTCCTCGCCGTTCACCAACAGGGTCACGGCGGCATTGGGTGTCTCGCCGGTCTCGGAGCAGACCTTCAGGGCCACCAGACGGTACTGCTCGTTGGCGGTCTCCTGGCTGGCCTCGCTCACCAGGGCCTGCAGGTCTTCGTCGAAGATCTCGTGCTTCTTGTCAGCAAGATCCTTGAAGCGCGTAAAGGTATCGTTCAGCGCTTCCTCGGATTCGAATTCGATGCCCAGTTCCTTGAGACGGCTCTTCAGGGCATTACGGCCCGAGTGCTTGCCGAGCACGATGCGGTTGGCGCTCCAGCCTACGTCCTGCGCGCGCATGATTTCGTAGGTCTCGCGGCTCTTGAGCACCCCGTCCTGGTGGATGCCCGACTCATGGGCAAAGGCATTGGCGCCGACGACGGCCTTGTTGGGCTGCACGGCGAAGCCGGTGATGCCCGACACCAGCCGGGAACAGGTCATGATCTGGGTGGTATCGAGCTCCGTCTGACAGGGGAACACGTCCTGGCGCGTGGCCACGGCCATGACGACCTCTTCCAGCGCAGCGTTACCGGCGCGTTCACCGAGGCCGTTGATAGTGCACTCCACCTGGCGCGCGCCGTTCATCACCGCCGACAGGGAGTTGGCCACGGCCAGGCCGAGATCGTTATGGCAATGCACGGAGAACACCGCCTGGTCGGCGTTAGGCACGCGCTCGATGAGCTTGTGGATCAGGTCGCCGAACTGGTATGGCAGGTTGTAACCCACGGTATCGGGAATGTTGACCGTGCGCGCGCCGGCACTGATCACCGCTTCCAGCACGCGGCAGAGGAAATCGAGGTCCGAGCGCCCGGCGTCCTCCGGCGAGAACTCCACGTTGTCGGTGTACTGGCGTGCGCGCTTCACGGCCCGCACCGCCTGCTCCACCACCTGGTCCGGCTCCATGCGCAACTTCATCTTCATGTGGATGGGCGAGGTGGCGATGAAGGTGTGGATGCGGGCCGAGTTGGCATCCTTGAGGGCCTCGCCGGCGCGGTCGATGTCCTTGTCCAGGGCGCGGGCCAGGCCGCACACGGTGCTGTCCTTGACCGCCCGGGCCACGGCCTGCACCGCCTCGAAGTCACCGACGCTGGCGATGGGAAAACCCGCCTCGATGACGTCCACCCGCATGCGCTCCAGGGCCTTGGCGATGCGCACCTTCTCGTCCCGGGTCATGGAGGCGCCGGGGCTCTGCTCGCCATCGCGCAAGGTGGTATCGAAAATGATTAATTTGTCTTTGCCGCTCATGATCTGCTCCGCTCGATCCCCCACTGTCCGTAGGGGATGGATTCCGCTGCGGCAAGCATACCAAAGCCGGTTCCGGCCTGCCCGCCGCGCGTTTGAAAAGTGATTGGTTGCGTGATGATCCCCCGCCGGGGTGGGTGATTAGTTGCCGCCGGGCGGCAGCAGTCGCAGCACGAGCAGCAACCCGCCGGACGGCAGGCTGGAGGGGGCACCAAAATGGCGGGCTACTCGGTTCATGGGTCTGAATATAAAACAAGCTGGGGCGGATGCCAAGCCCTGCACCTCCGCTCCTACGGGAAGACCCGTGCCAGGCTCCCTCTAGCCCTGCCCCGGGGGGTCGGTGGGCAGCACGCTCTTGCGGCGGCGCAGGGTAAAGACGATGCCGGAAACCACATAGATGGTGAAGCCGAGGAATAACACGGCGGGGGGATTGAGATTGGTGACCACCAGCATCAGCACGATGACCAGCATGGCCACATAGGGTACGCGCTTCTTGAAGTCGAATTCCTTGAAGCTGTAGTAGCGGACGTTGCTCACCATCAGCAAGCCCATGACGATGGTGAGGAAGGCCGCGACGAAACGCACATCCTGTCCGCCCCAGTCCCAGTCCACGCTGAGCCAGACAAAACCGGCCAACACCGCCGCCGCCGAGGGACTGGGCAGGCCCTGGAAGTAATGCTTGTCGGCGCTGGCGACCTTGGTGTTGAAGCGCGCCAGACGCAGGGCCGCACAGGCGGTATAGATAAACGCCACCAGCCAGCCGAGCTTGCCCCAGGCCGGGCCGAGGTCGGCCAGGTATTGCAGGGACCAGGCATACATCACCAGGGCCGGCGCCAGGCCGAAGCCCACCATGTCGGACAGGCTGTCGTACTCGGTGCCGAAGGCAGATTGGGTATTGGTGAGGCGCGCCACCCGGCCATCGATGCCGTCCATGATCATGGCCACGAAAATGGCGATGGCGGCGGCATCGAAGCGACCGGCCATGGCCGCCACGATGGCGTAGAAACCGGCGAACAACCCGGCGGTGGTAAACAGGTTGGGCAGCAGATAGACCCCGCGATTGCGCGGCTTCGACTCGTCGTTGCCCTCTTCTATCTCTTCATCGTTATTCATCGCTTACGCACCAGTTGCCCCACTGAGTCCCGTCCGGACCGGACCTGATCGTTGATATTCACGGTCACGCGGGCATTTTCCGGTAAATATAGCTGGATTCGGCCGCCGAGGTGAAGGTAACCACAGCGTTGACCCTGGCCGACCCGTTCACCATACCGCACTCCACAGCGTGGAGCATTACCCAAAGGTCCCCGGTTCATGACCATCACCAGATCGTCGCCTTCGTCGGTGCGAATCCATACCCCATGGGGCGCCTTGGGCGGCAGCCTGGCGTGGCTATCGGAACCAGGCTCGAGAATCTTGCCCTCCACCGGGCTGCGTGCCGTGTAGACCCCGGTGCGGAACATGTCGATCTGTACCCGCAGGGCCTGGCGATCCAGGTAGGGATCATGGAGGCGCTCGATGGCGCTGATACGACCGTCCACGGGGCTGACTACCGCCAGCGGGCTGGCGGGAATATCCCGATGCGGATCGCGAAACATGAACAGGATCAGGAAACCCAGCAGCCAGAAGGGCAGGGTCCAGACAAGGCCCAGGTAATACCAGGCAGCACCCCCGGCGGCGATGACAATCAGCAGAAAGGGCCAACCTTCACGGGAAAAGAATGGGTAACGGCTAGCGGCCATAGATCGGGTTCCGAAGTCAAACAAAAACGCCGCGGGCGAACCGCGGCGTCGGGTAAGCGCAGGCGCCTTAGTTCACGTTCTTGTCGATGATCTTCTTGATCCAGGGCATCATGCTGCGCAGCTTCTCGCCAGTCTGTTCGATGGGATGCTCGGCGTTGAGGCGACGACGGGCCGTCATTTCCGGGTACTTGGTGGCACCTTCCAGAATGAAACGCTTGGCGTATTCGCCGTTCTGGATGTTCTTCAGGGCTTCCTTCATGGCCGCACGGCTGGCGTCGTTGATGATCTTGGGCCCGGTGACATACTCGCCATATTCCGCATTGTTGGAAATGGAGTAGTTCATATTGGCGATACCGCCCTCGTACATCAGGTCGACGATGAGCTTGAGCTCATGCAGGCATTCGAAATAGGCCATCTCCGGCGCATAGCCGGCATCCACCAGGGTCTCGAAACCGGCCTTGACCAGTTCCACTGCGCCGCCGCAGAGCACCGCCTGTTCGCCGAACAGGTCGGTCTCGGTCTCGTCGCGGAAGGTGGTCTCGATGATCCCGGTGCGACCGCCGCCGATGGCAGAGGCATAAGACAGGGCCGTTTCCTTGGCCTTGCCGGAGGCGTCCTGGTAGATGGCGATGAGATCGGGGATACCGCCACCCTTGGTGAATTCGTTGCGCACCGTATGCCCCGGCGCCTTGGGTGCGATCATGATCACGTCCAAATCGGTGCGCGGGGTGATCTGGCCGTAATGGATGCAGAAACCATGGGCGAAGGCCAGGGTTGCGCCCTGCTTCAGGTTCGGCTCCACCTGGCAGTAATACAGTTCCTTCTGGTTCTCATCGGGGGCCAGCACCATGACCAGGTCGGCGCCCTTCACCGCTTCCTCGATGCCCTTGACCGTCAGGCCGGCGTTGGCGGCCTTCTTGGCGGAGCCGGAGCCTTCGCGCAGGGCAACCGTCACGTCCACGCCGGAATCCTTCAGGTTGTTGGCATGGGCATGGCCCTGGGAGCCATAACCGATGATGGTGACCTTGAGGCCCTTGATGATGGAGAGGTTGGCGTCTTTGTCGTAATAGATTTTCATGGCTGGTACTCGCCCTTGTTTACCGTAAGTGAAAAATTCAATCTGCTCATCCGTCATTCCGGCGCATACCGGAATGACGGTCGTATTAAACGTGCAGTGCCTTCTCACCGCGCGCGATACCCGACACGCCGGTGCGCACCACTTCCAGGATCAGGCCGCGATCGATCGCTTGCAGAAAGGCGTCGAGCTTGTCGCCGGCGCCGGTCAACTCGATGACATAGGTGGTATTGCTCACATCGATGATGCGGCCGCGGAAGATATCCACCAGGCGCTTCACTTCATCACGCCCACTATTCTCGGCACGCACCTTCACCAGCATCAGCTCGCGCTCGATGTGTGGCGCCTCCATCATGTCCAGCAGCTTGACCACGTCCACCAGCTTGTTGAGCTGCTTGGTGATCTGCTCGATGACCTGGTCGGTACCGCTGGTTACCAGGGTCATGCGTGACAGAGAAGGATCCTCCGTGGGGGCCACGGTGAGAGACTCGATATTATAGCCGCGCGCGGAGAACAGCCCCGCCACCCGTGACAGGGCACCGGCCTCGTTTTCCAGCAGTATAGAGATGATATGACGCATGGGTAACCTGTTAGCTGACCGGACCTAGATCAGGATCATTTCATTCTGGCCGGCGCCGGCCGGGATCATGGGATACACGTTCTCGGTCTGGTCGGTGATGAAATCCAGGAACACCACCCGGTCCCTGACCTTCATGGCCTCCTTGAGCGCGCCCTCCACATCTTCGGGCTTCGTGACCTGGATGCCCATGTGACCGTAGCTCTCCGCCAGCTTGACGAAGTCGGGCAGGGATTCCATGTAGGACATGGCGTAGCGGCCCTGGTAGAAGAACTCCTGCCACTGCCGCACCATGCCCAGGTAGCGGTTGTTCAAATTGATGATCTTGATGGGCAGGCCGTACTGGCGACAGGTGGACAGTTCCTGGATGCACATCTGGATGCTGCCCTCGCCGGTGATGCAGCACACCGTCTCGTCGGGATGGGCGAACTGCACACCCATGGCCGCCGGGAAGCCGAAGCCCATGGTGCCCAGGCCGCCGGAATTGATCCAGCGTCGCGGCTTGTCGAACTGGTAGAACTGCGCCGCCCACATCTGGTGCTGACCCACATCCGAGGTCACGAAGGCCTTGCCCTTGGTGATCTTGTACAGGGTCTCCACCACGTACTGTGGCTTGATCAGCTCGCTGTTGCGGTCGAACTTCAGGCAGTCCATGGCGCGCCATTCCTCGATCTGCTGCCACCAGGGCGCAAGGGCCTTGGCATCAGGCATGGGGGCGCCGTCCTTGAACTCCTTGATCATGGCCTTGAGCACCTGGTCCACCTGGCCAACGATAGGTACGTCCACCTTGACGTTCTTGGAGATGCTGGCCGGGTCGATGTCCACGTGGATGATCCTGGCCGTGGGGCAGAATTTCTCGATATTGCCGGTGACACGGTCGTCGAAACGCGCGCCGATGGCAATCAGCACATCACAGTTATGCATGGCCATGTTGGCTTCATAGGTGCCGTGCATGCCCAACATGCCCACGAACTGGCGGTCAGGCGAGGGAAAGGCGCCCAGCCCCATCAGGGTGTTGGTGATGGGGAAGTTCAGCAGCCGGGTGAATTCCACCAGCGAGCGCGAGGCCTCGCCCAGGATGACACCGCCGCCACTGTAGACCATTGGCCGTTTGGCGGTGGCGATGAGTTCCACCGCCTTTTTGATCTGGCGCGGATGCCCCTTCACCACCGGGTTGTAGGAACGCATCTTGATGCGCTTCGGGTAGTGATACTCGGTCTTGTTGGTGCTGACGTCCTTGGGGATGTCCACCACCACGGGGCCGGGGCGGCCGGTGGTCGCCACGTAGAAGGCCTTCTTGATGGTCTCGGCGAGATCCTTCACGTCCTTGACCAGGAAGTTGTGCTTCACGCAGGGACGGGTGATGCCGATGTTGTCCACTTCCTGGAAGGCATCGTTGCCGATCAGGGCAGTGGGCACCTGGCCGGTGAACACCACCATGGGAATGGAATCCATATAGGCGGTGGCGATGCCGGTCACGGCATTGGTGGCGCCGGGACCGGAGGTGACCAGCACCACGCCGGGCTTGCCGTTGGAGCGGGCATAGCCGTCGGCGGCATGGGTGGCGGCCTGTTCGTGACGCACCAGGATGTGCTTGACCGCCTCCTGCTGATACAGGGCGTCATAGATGGGCAGCACGGCGCCGCCGGGGTAGCCGAATACGTACTCCACGCCCTCGTCCTTGAGGCATTGGACGAAGATTTCGGCGCCGGTCAGTTCCACGTTCAGTTCTCTCTCGTATGCGGGATCGGCCAGTCGGGAGCAATGCCCGCCAGCACAAAAAATGCCCGGGATCCCGGGCTGGGCATGCCGTGGCGCATAATCCGATGAAACTACGCATCTTGCCACGGAAGGTCAAGAGAATCCACGGGAAAGCAGCGAGAGAACTAGGGTTTTGCCTCCACCGGCATGCCCAGCAGCTCCTCCAGGGGACGTACATCGCCTACGGCATGGCCCTGGGCGTAATCCACCCCCAGTCGACGCAGGCTGGCCAGGGTGGCCTCGTTTTCCACATATTCCGCAATGGTTTGCATCCCCATGACATGGCCCAGCTGGTTGATGGACTCCACCATGGCGTAGTCCACGGAGTCTTCCACCATGTCGCGCACGAAGCTGCCATCAATCTTGAGGAAGTCCACCGGCAGGTTCTTCAGGTAGCCGAAAGAACTCAGACCGGTGCCGAAGTCGTCCAGGGCAAAGCGGCTGCCGAGGGCACGGATCTCGGCGAGGAAGTGCTGGGCCTGGTCGAAATTGGCGATGGCCGCGGTCTCGGTGATCTCGAAGCCCACGTTGGCGGGCAGGATGTCATAGTGACGCAGTTGCTCCAGCACATAGGGCAGGAAGGCCGGGTCGCACAGGGACTGGCCCGAGAGGTTGATGGCGCAGCGTAGCTGGCCCGGCTCCCGGGGCTGGTCCGCCATCAGCGCCAGGGTCTTACGCACCACCCAGCGGTCCACGGAGGACATGATATTGAAGCGCTCGGCGGCGGGGATGAACACCAGTGGCTGTTCCAGCTCACCGCTTTCGCCGAGCATGCGCACCAGCACTTCCACATGGGGCGCCGTTCCCGCGGCCGGATCCAGCGCCACCACCGGCTGACCAAACAAGACCAGGCGATCCTGTTCCACTGCCCGCGACACCTCACGCACCCAGTGCATTTCGCGGCGATGACGGGCCAGCATGGCATCGTCGGGATGATAGACCTGGACCCGGTTGCGACCCTGTTCCTTGGCCACCTGACAGGCAACGTCAGTGGCGCTGAGCAGGTTGGCGACCGTGCCACAGTCAGGGTCCAGGGCCGCCAGGCCGATACTGACACTCACGTCGAAGGTACGGTCCTGCCAGATGAAACGAAATTCCCGCACCGTGCGCCTCAGGCTGTCCGCCACTTCCTCGGCATGGTGCGGCAAACAATCCCGCAACAGCACCCCGAACTCATCCCCGCCCAGGCGCGCCAGCACATCATGCTCGCGCAGCTTGCCATGCAGCAGCCGGGCCAGGTGCTTGAGCATGCGGTCCCCGGCGGCATGGCCACAGGTATCGTTCACGAGCTTGAACTGGTCGAGGTCAAGGTACGCGAGGGCATGGCGACGTTCCGGCTCGCGACGCGTCTCCTCCATGGCCGCCTCCAGGCGGGATTCGAACTCGACACGGTTGAGGAGGCCCGTAAGGGGATCGTGGCTGGCCTGGTAGCGCAACTGCCGCGCCATGCCCCGCAGTACGCTGACGTCCCGAAATGTCAGCACCACCCCCTGCAACTCCCCATCCGGGTCATGCACCGGCAGTGCCGTATGGGTCACCGCGAGTTCCTGGCCGTCGCGGCGACGCAGGCTGTGTTCCCCCTGGCAGCGTACCGGGGCCACGGCCCGCAGGCAGGCCGCCACCGGGTCGGCCATTGCCCGTCCCTGCTCGTCGCTGACCTGGAATACCTCCACAAGCGGACGGCCCTTGGCCGCCTCCGCGGTCCAGCCCGTGAGCCGGGCAGCCACCGGGTTCATGAAGGTCACCCTGCCTTCCACATCAAGGTTGATCACCCCCTCGCCAATGGCTTCCAGAATCGGGGCCAACGAATGGTCTTCGATGCGGTCCACACGCTTCGTCCGCCGGTAACGGCCATGCCATCCTCCGAGCAGGAGCCCCAGCAGGAATGCGGCCAGCACGCCGGCCAACAGCAGGATCGAGGGACCGTCAATGGGCATGCCGGTTCTCCCGCGCCCACGGACCCGCTCGTGCGTCCATACCGGCCTGATACCCGGTTGGCCTTTTCATTGCCATAATCGCCATCCTTGCTTCTGTGACGCAGATCCGCCCCGGCCCTTGCCCTCCCCTGGTCAGCGGGGATAATGGCAGGCACCGGCCCCATGCGGGGCCCAGGAGAACCATCATGCAGCGCATCCTGCCGGCCCTCGTTCTGCTATGTTTCAGCATCCCCTCCCACAGCGCCATATACAAGTGGGTGGATGAAAATGGTGTCACCCAGTTTTCCCAATTCCCGCCCAGCCAGCAGGAAGCCGAGCAGGTACGCGGCGCGGCGCGCCCGGCGGAGGACCCGGATGCGGCCCGGGAACGCCTGCAACAGAAGCTGGATGGTTTCGAGCAACGCCGGGAGACCGAATCGGGCAACCGCGAGGAACAGGCCGCGCAACAGGAACAACAGGCACTTCGCCAACGCAATTGCGAGGCGGCACGCCATAACCTGGAAATCCTGGCGCGGGGCGGGCGCACACGCATCCGCACGGAGTCCGGTGAAACCACCTATCTTACCGAAGAGCAGCGCCAGGAACGCCTCGAAACCGCCCGCAAGGCGGTACAGGAAAACTGCGACTAGGAAACCCTATGCCCTTGCTACGAATCCAAACCAATTCCCGACTGCCCCATGAACAACAGCGCGCCCTGCTGGCCACCGCTTCGCGACTCGTGGCCCACCAGCTGGGCAAGCCGGAACAGTACGTCATGGTGACCATCGAGCATAACCCCACCATGCTATTTGCCGGTGAAGAGGAACCCCTGGCCTACCTGGAACTGAAAAGCATTGGCCTACCCCCCGCCGCCACCGGCACCCTGTCCCGGGCCCTGTGCGAGCTGGTCCAGGAAGGCCTGGGCATTGGCCCGGACCGAGTCTATATCGAGTTCTCCGACGCCGCGCCGCAAATGTGGGGCTGGAACGGCGGCACATTCTGAACGGCTCACCGTGAAGACCCTGGCCTACCTGCTGCTGCTCGCCCTGCTGGCCCTGGGTCTCTATGCCTGGTTCAACCCGGGGTTCCTGCGCCAGGTGGAGGAAACCGGCCGGGAACTGAGCAACAGCGGCTCCACTACCCACCGCTATTACAAATGGCAGGATGCCGCCGGGCAATGGCAGCTCAGCGACCGACCACCCCCGGCCGGGGTAGTCTACGAGAGTGTCGAGGTCCATCGCGACCAGAACGTGCTGCCCCTGCCGCCACAGCTGCGGGAGCAGTGAGCCTCTGGTTATTGGGCTGAAGCCCGACAGCCGGCCTACACTCCCCGGCGGCCAACCGCTACAATCAGCGGCTTTCCACCCCATTGGATACCCCACATGCGCCTGTCCCGCTTTCCCCTGTCCACCCTGAAGGAAGTCCCCGCCGACGCCGAGATCGTCAGCCACCAGCTGATGCTGCGTGCCGGCATGATCCGCAAGCTCGCCGCCGGGGTGTACAACTGGATGCCGCTGGGCCTGCGGGTGCTGCGCCGGGTGGAGAACATCGTGCGCGAGGAGATGAACCGCGCCGGCGCGCTGGAACTGCTGATGCCGGCGGTGCAGCCCGCCGAACTGTGGCAGGAGTCGGGGCGCTGGGAACAGTACGGCCCGGAGCTGCTGCGCCTGCGTGACCGCCACAATCGTGAGTTCTGCTTCGGCCCCACCCACGAGGAGGTGATCACCGAGATCGCCCGCCGCGAGCTGCGCAGCTACCGCCAGCTGCCCGTCAACTACTACCAGATCCAGACCAAGTTCCGCGACGAGATCCGGCCGCGCTTCGGCGTCATGCGCGCGCGCGAGTTCATCATGAAGGATGCCTACAGCTTCCATGCCGATCATGCTTCCCTGAACGAGACCTACCAGGTCATGTTCGATACCTACAGCCGCATCTTCACCCGCCTGGGTCTGGACTTCCGCCCCGTGCAGGCGGACAGCGGTTCCATCGGCGGTAATCTGTCCCATGAATTCCACGTGCTGGCCGACTCTGGCGAGGACGCCATCGCCTTCTCCAGCGAGGGTGGTTACGCCGCCAACGTCGAACTGGCCGAGGCCGTCGCGCCCGCCGGCGGCCGCCCCGCCGCCAGCGCCACCCTGGCAACTGTGGACACCCCTGACCAGCACAGCATCGAGGATCTGAGCACCTTCCTGAAGGTGCCCGCGAGCCAGTGTCTCAAGACCCTGCTGGTGCAGGGCAGCGAGACGCCGGTGGTGGCCCTGGTGCTGCGCGGCGACCATGAGCTGAACGCCATCAAGGCGGAGAAACTCGCCGCCGTGGCCAGTCCGCTCACCTTTGCCAGCGAGGAACAGGTACAACAGGCCGCCGGCTGCAAGCCCGGCTCCCTCGGCCCCGTCGGCCTGTCCATCCCGGTGTACGCCGACCGCGCCGCCTTGGGCCTAGCCGACTTTGTGTGTGGCGCCAACACCGACGGCCAGCACCTCACCGGCGTGAACTGGGTCCGTGACCTGCCGGAACCGCCGGTGGTGGACCTGCGCAACGTGGTGGAAGGCGATCCCAGCCCCGACGGGAAAGGAACGCTGGCCATCGCCCGCGGCATCGAGGTGGGCCACATCTTCCAACTCGGCGACAAGTACAGCAAGGCGATGAATGCCTGCGTGCTGGACGAGGCAGGCCGGGAAGTGGTGATGACCATGGGCTGCTACGGCATCGGCGTGAGCCGCATCGTGGCCGCCGCCATCGAACAGAACCACGACGACAAGGGCATCATCTGGCCCGTCGCCCTCGCCCCCTTCGAGGTGGCCGTGCTGCCCATGAACGCGAAGAAATCCCAGCGCGTGCGTGAGGCCGCCGAGGACCTGTACCGGCAGCTGCAGGCGGCCGGCCTGGACGTGGTGCTGGACGATCGCGAGCTGCGCCCCGGGGTGATGTTCGCCGATATGGAGCTGATCGGCATCCCCTACCGGCTGGTGGTGGGCGAGAAGAACCTGGACGAGGGCCTGGTGGAGTTCAAGGCCCGCGAGGATGCCGATTCCACCAACCTGCCACTGGCCGGGATTGTCGATCTGCTCAAGGAACGGCTGCGCGGGGCCGATTAAACTCCTGGCCGCGCGGGGCCAACTGAACTCCGGTAGGAGCGGCCTCTGGCCGCGAACCGCCGTGGCACCGCCATTTGCGGCCAGAGGCCGCTCCTACCGGGATCCAGGGGAACACGATAGCCCATGACCACCACCAGGACATTGCTGCTCCTCTGTCTGCTGATCCTGGCCGCCCCTGCCCTGGCCAACCAGCAGGAGCGCCCGGACCCGCAACTGCGCGCCGCCCTGCTGCAGGCGGCGCAATCCAGCGACAGCTTCCAGGACCGCTTCGCGGCCGAGGTCTGGCTGACGGACATGAACCG
>DATHUT010000111.1:0-5659 GCA_035462005.1 Gammaproteobacteria bacterium
AAGAGGCCTGGAAGCTGGCCACGACGCGCAGCCCGCGCGCGGAACGGGCGGGCGCGGTGAACACCCTGGTGATCGGTGAAAATGGCTCGCTGTACGGTGATACCACCGATGGTGTGGGCCTGCTGCGCGATCTCACTGGCAACCTGGGCCTGGACCTCGCCGGCATGGACATCCTGCTGCTGGGCGCCGGGGGCGCGGTGCGCGGGGTGCTGGAACCCCTGCTGGCGCAAGGACCGCACCGTCTGTTGATCGCCAACCGTACGGCGGAACGGGCCGCGACCCTGGCGGCGGAGTATCGCGCCCTGGGTACGGTAGAAGGCTGCGGCTTCGATGGCCTGGCCGGGCAGGGCTTCGATCTGGTGATCAATGGCACGGCGGCCGGCTTGCATGACGAGGTGCCGGCGATACCTGGCACGGTGCTGAAAACGGGGAGCTGCGGCTACGACATGATGTACGGCACGGAGCCCACGGCCTTTGTGCGCTGGTGTCGGGAGCAGGGAGCTGGGCGGGCCGCGGACGGCCTCGGCATGCTGGTGGAGCAGGCCGCGGAGTCTTTTTTTCTGTGGCGCGGGGTGCGTCCCGGGACCGCGCCGGTGATTGCCCGTTTACGCGGCAACGGTATGTAGCATCGGCTCCGGTTGGCTCAGCATGGAGCGCCGCTCGTCCTGGCGACGTTCCTCGCCTGGCCAGTCCAACTGGCGCCAGTCGAGCCGACGACGCTCATTGCCAGCAACACGCGACTGATATTCCCGCGCCACCAGCCGGGCATCCAGGAAGCGCTTGCCCGCGAGTCGGCCCACCAGCTTCTGGGCCTGTTTGGAATCCGTGGTATTCAGCAGGGCGAAACGGACCAGCTCACCTTCGCGTGTTTTCTTCTTGATGATGCGCAGATGCGCCCCGGTTGGCAGCCGCGCCAGTCCACACAGGTCGGACTCGGTGGCCAGCGGGGGCAGATTTCCGATGAATATGACCATGGCGGCATACCTGTTTGGTTGGCAGTTCACGACAAGTATACCCCACAATCCACCAGTCTATCGAACAGGGAATAACCACATGATTACATGAATGTTATTCCAGAGTTTTCCGTCCGCAATGACGCCTGGCGAGGGCCACGTAGTAGGCGGCGGAGTATTCCAGGTACTGCTGTTCGCGCTCCGTGAGCGGGCGTACCCGCCGCGCGGGGGATCCCAGCCACAAATAACCGCCTTCCAGCACCTTGCCCGGTGATACCAGTGTGCCGGCGCCGACCATGGCGCCCCGGCACACCCGCGCACCATCCATGACGATGGCGCCCATGCCGATCAGGCAGCCATCCTCCAGGGTACAACCGTGCAGGATGACCCGGTGACCCACGGTCACGTCATCACCCACCTGCAGGGCGAAACCGCCGGGCACATGCTCGCCGTCATGGGTGACATGCAGCACAGAACCATCCTGGATATTGCTGCGCGTACCGATGCGGATGCGATGGATATCACCGCGCGCAACCGTCATGGGCCAGAGGGAACTGTCGGCACCGATCTCCACGTCCCCCAGGACCAGGGCGCTGTCCGCCACATAGGCCGTGGGGTGAAGCCGGGGCGTCCGCCCCTCGAAGGTCTGCATGGTCATGCCCGGTCTTCCTCCCGAATGAACGAGAACATCCAGATCCAGGCAACCGCCTGGAGGTTTCCCGCCGTGACGGGAGACAAGCCGCGCTCAGCGCAATAGCAATACCGGAACCGAGGCGTTGCGGATCACGTTGGTGGTGGTGCTGCCCACCAGGAAACGGCGGATCACCGAATGGCCGTAGGCGCCCATGATGAGCAGGTCGATGTCCTGTTCCTGGCGATATCCGCACAGCACCCGTTCCACCTCGCCCTGGCGCAGCACGGCGGGTGCATCGAAGCCGGCGCTCTCCAGGGTGTTGCGTGCCCAGTCCAGCTGGGCACGGGATTCCTCATTGTCACTGCCCACCATCACCAGGTGGCAGGGCAGGCCGCGGAACAGGGGACTTCCAGCCACCATTTCCACGCCCTTGCGGGTGGTGGCGCTACCGTCGAAGGCCAGCATCACCCGCGCTGGGGGTCGATATTCATGCGTGGTGACCAGGATAGGCCGATGCAGCGTGCGCACCACGCTCTCCAGGCGGCTGCCGATGTGCTCGCCGAGGTTTTCATCGTGCTTGCCCATGACCAGCAGGCGGGTCTCGGGCTCCAATTCCTCCAGGGTCTCCACCAGGTTGCCGTGCCGCTGCAGGGTGGTGGAATCACCGACCCCATCGGCCACGGCCCTTTCCCGGGCGGCCTCCAGCAACAGGCGACCCTGCTCCAGGGCCAAACGGCCGCGCTGTTCATCCAGGGTGGCGAGCTCCTCCAGCAGAGCCTCGCGGCTGCCCATGCCGATATTGCCACTCAGGTTGCGCTCGATGGGGTATTCAGACTTATCCAGCACATGCAGGAACACCAGCGGCGCCTCCAGGCGCAGGCTGGCCCAGGCGGCGTAGTCGCACACCGCCGGCGAGACGCCAGTGCCGTCGATACAGGCCATTACCTTGCTCATCTTGATCCTCCTGTCAGTGGTCGAGCAGCTTATCCACGGCATCCGGCTTGTCATGGATGCAGAAGCGATCGACGATGGTGGCACTCGCCTCGTTGAGGCCGACGATCTCCACCTGGGTACCCTCACGTCGGAACTTTAACACCACCTTGTCCAGGGCGGTGACGGCGGTGATATCCCAGAAGTGAGCCTGGCACAGGTCGATTACCACCCGGTCGATGGCCTCCTTGAAATCGAAGGCCCCCACGAACTGGTCCCCCGAGGCGAAGAATACCTGACCCACCACCCGGTAGGTACGCTCGTTGCCATCCTCGCTCAGTTCCGATTTCACATACTTGAACTGGGCCACCTTGTTGGCGAAGAACAGGGCCGCCGTCAACACCCCCACGAACACGCCAAAGGCCAGGTTATGGGTCAGCACCACCACCACCACGGTACTGGCCATGACGATGCTGGAGCTGGGCGGATGCTTGCGCAGGTTGCGCAGCGACTCCCAGCTGAAGGTACCGATGGCCACCATGATCATCACCGCCACCAGTGCAGCCATGGGGATCCGTGCCACCCAGTCGCCCAGGAACACTACCATCAACAACAGGAACACCCCCGCCGAAAAGGTCGACAATCGCGTACGGCCGCCGGATTTCACGTTGATGATGGACTGGCCGATCATGGCACAACCAGCCATTCCGCCCACCAGGCCGGAGGCAATGTTGGCCACACCCTGGCCCTTGCACTCGCGGTTCTTGTCGCTGCTGGTGTCGGTCAGGTCATCGACGATGGTGGCCGTCATCAGGGATTCCAGCAGACCCACCACCGCCAGGGACAGGGAGTAGGGCAGGATGATGAGCAGGGTCTCCAGGTTCAGCGGCACCTCGGGCCAGAGGAACACCGGCAGGGTGTCGGGCAGATCGCCCATGTCGCCCACGGTACGAATGTCCAGCTGCAGCACTATGGCGATGGCGGTCAGCACCACGATGGTCACCAATGGCGAGGGCACGGCCTTGGTGATATAGGGGAAGAGGTAGATGATGCCCAGTCCGGCCGCAGTCATGGCGTATACATGCCAGGTGACCCCCGTGGTTGCAGGATTGAGCTCCGGCAGCTGGGCCATGAAGATGAGGATCGCCAGCGCGTTCACGAAGCCGGTGACCACCGAGCGAGATACGAAGCGCATCAGGGAACCCAGTTGCAAGTAGCCCGCGACGATCTGCAGCACCCCGGTCAGCAGGGTGGCCGCGAGCAGGTATTCGAGGCCATGGTCCTTCACCAGGGTGACCATGAGCAAGGCCATGGCGCCGGTGGCAGCGGAGATCATGCCCGGTCGTCCGCCGGTGAAGGAAATCACCACAGCGATACAGAAGGAGGCATACAGCCCCACCTTGGGATCGACGCCGGCGATGACGGAGAAGGCGATGGCCTCGGGAATCAGGGCCAGGGCCACCACGATGCCGGCGAGCAGGTCGCCGCGGAGATTGGAGAACCAGTGGGTTCGAATTGAGCGAATCATATAACCATCACGTACCGGTGCCATCACCTGGGACGGCACATATATTCCAGAAGATTCCACGAAGCGGCCAACCGGTGGTGATAGCCAGCGTCGTATGTCGGGGGATGCGCTACAGCAGGGTGCGGACCGTGTGGCGAGGCAGCAGCCGACCTAGAAGAGGCCAGGGGAAGACCGGTTCCAGCCGCTATTCCAGCATGTGCGGGAATGACAGCATCAAGCGTACTCGGAGAGTCCGGGGAGGATTTGCTATGGTGGCGTGGCGCTCATGAGGCGCGCAAGTCTAGTCGATCGGGCCACTGCGGGCAAGCTGGCGGGGCCTGCACGGGACTGTCAGTCGTCACGGGCCTGGGCGCAGTGGATGCACAGTGTGGCGGCGGGATCCAGCTCCAGACGACGCGGATCGATGGGTTCCTCACACTCCAGGCAGTCACCATAACGGCCTTCGTCACAGCGGCGCAGCGCCGCCTCGATACGGCGCAGTTCCAGCTCGGCGCGCTGACGGCCGTCCTGGGCCATGGCCTGCTGCTGCATGGCATCCATGCGTGACAGTCTTCCCACGCTGGCCTGGTCCAGCTCCACCGTGGCGGTGGCGGCCTGACGCGTGTCCTGCAACGCCAGGAGTTCATGGCGCTTCTGCAGTAACCGGGCGCGGAAATGCTCGATATCGGGTTGTTCACTCATACGACCCATTATCGACCTGCCCGGGCGACGCGTCCAATGGGCGCTGCTGTCCCGTACATACTGTTTTCTGGCCTGACCACCAGCCTTCACGGCGCGCCACCAGAACCTGCTATCCTCTGACGGACAAATACCAATCCGGGAGATACAGATGCGCGCCACCGCGGAATTCCAGGTCGTACCCATTGGCGACGGCGTATCCGTGCGCACCGAGATCCTGCGCGTCGTGGAAGTCTTGAAAACGCATGACTTCCTGATCGAAACCCACGCCTCGGGCACCAACATCGAGGGAGAGCTGGACGATATCCTGGCCGCCGTCGCCCGGGTGCACGAGACCCTGCACGAAGGCGGAACCGTCAGGCTGGTCAGCTACCTGAAGCTGGAAACACGTACCGACAAGCAACCGACGCTTGCCGGCAAGCGACTGTAGACTCCAGTTTATGGTGTAATGGTCTTCTCGAGGCTGGCACAAGCTCCATGTACGTGGTCGAGGGATCGACTAACCTCACCTGCTCGACCTTCCAGGAGGCGTTCATTTCGTTCCAGCGCGCCTCGTGCAGGTCATACACTCACCGTGGCGGCAACAGGGGTGTTGTCGTGCAGGACCTTCCCGACCCGTTCATGGGTCGCATCATCGGAGCTATGGACGACCAGCACATGCGAGCCATGGTGGATGGCATCCTGCACGCTGCCGGACAGTATGCCTTCCCGGACCCTGATTCCCTTGATGGCGCCGAAGATCATGCCGACATTCGCTATGTAGCCGACCACCATCAGTGGCCCCAAGACCGGCACGTTCATGAAGAGGCTGGGAACGAGCACGGCAACGGCCGCCGCGACGACAATACCGGCCAGGGTGCCAATACCGGCACCCACCAGGATATCCAGGACGAAATGATTTCGGGTTGCGGCCTGTTCCGGCTCGATAGCATGTCC
>DATHUT010000112.1:0-4881 GCA_035462005.1 Gammaproteobacteria bacterium
TCATGCGGTCCATTTTCTGCACGCGTTCCTGCATGTTCATCATGCCGCCACCCTGTGGTGCGGCCGATACCGTCATGCTGGCAACCATGAGCGTCACGAACAATAGCGTTTTCCGTTTCATCTTCAATTCCTCCAGTTGTCTCTTTTGCACCTCGATGGTTCGGTTGGCATCTTCATTTGAAAAAGACCAACCACCGTTGAGAAACCTCTGGTCAGGTGCATTCCCGTTGGATACCGGCCTGCGCCGGTATGGCGGGTTAATCAGAGGTTCCATATAAAGCATCCAGCCAAGCACTCACTCCGAGGGCCCCGGTCCAAGCGTGGGACTTTCGGTGCGCGGCTGAATGCTTTGTACCTGCAGGGCCGTCAGCCCGTATTTTGAAAAACGGCCGTGATCGTAATACAGGACATCGATCACGATCCCATCATCGTCGAATACCAGGGTATAGGTCCGGTGCCATTCCCGTTGCCCGACGTCATACAACCAACCAGGCAATCCGTTGGGAAGGGTGAACTCCCTGTTCGCCTTGCCGTGATGCGAAAACGCCGCACCCTTGTCGATGACGCCCAGCGGGTAGGTCGCCAAAACCTTCTCCGGACCTTCCTCCAGCGAAAAACCTGGTGGCATCTGCACAGGCGACTGCTGTGCCTGTATTTGAGACCATCCTAAAACCAACCCGAAAACCAACATCGGGATAACGCCGGCTCCCATCTTCATGAACATATCCTCCATTTCTCAACCTGTCGCGAACCCAGGCACGCCGCCTCATTCCGTCACCACCGCCATCCGATGCCTTTCACCCTCCGGCAGGAATCTTCAGAACCAGAAGCGCACCCCGGCAACGAGGCGTGTCTCACTCGTGTCTTCGCCGGCGGCCCGCGCCAGGTCCTTGGTGTCGCCGAACGTGCCGGCCCACTCGACACCCAGGTAGGGGGCGAATTCGCGCCGGATCTCATAACGCAAACGGACACCCGCGGCGATCCCGGAAAGGCCGGAGCCGATGCCGCGCTCGCGGTCGTCCTTACCATGGAAATCCGCCTCGATACGCGGCTGCAGAATCCATTTCTGGGTCAACAGCAATTCGTACTCGACTTCCAGGTTAAACGCGGTACGCCCTCCTTCACCGATATAGCCCGTGGCATCGATTTCGAACCAGTAGGGCGCCAGCCCCTGCACACCGAAGGCCAGCCAGGTACGGTCGGGTCCTTCGCCGCCGTCATGACGCACGCCGAGCTGGGTGTCCCAGAATGCGGCCACGGCATGACTCCACAGCAATTCGGTACTGGCCTCCTCGAACCTGCCGTCATCGTATTCACCCTCGGCCTTCAGTACGGCACGATCATAGGTGCGCCCGTACCAGGCCTGCAGGTCGTAAGCCATTGAGGTATTGCCGTCGCGGCGCACGGCTTCGAACCTGTCCATCAGCAACGAGCCGAAACGGTGCTCGTCCGCGAGCCTCAACCGGCCCGGTCCGAAGCGGTAGCCGCCGGAATAGGCATGCGGATCGCGCGCGTCTGGCGGGGCCGATCCGCCCTGCATCGACCCCATATCCATTGCCGAAGCGCCGTTCATGCCGGGCATGCCGGGCATGTCGCCTTCCTTCCCGGCGGCATCGCCATCCTGCATCGCAGGTGCCGCGGGTGGTGACATCCTGTGTCCCGCATGCGGATCCTGCGACTGTGCCCAGATCGGGTACGCCGTGAACCCCGCCATGGCGAGAGTCAACAACGCCACTCGTTTGCGCATTGCCGTCGTCTCCTGCTGGCACATCGTGCTCATGCCACAATCACCTCACGGAACATGCCCGCGTCCATGTGATAGAGAATATGGCAGTGCCAGGCCCAACGACCGAGCGCATCCGCGGTCACGAGGAAGCTCACCCGCTGCGCCGGCTGCACGCTGATGGTGTGGCGGCGCGCCAGGAAGCGGCCGTCCGGGTCTTCCAGCTCGCTCCACATGCCGTGCAGATGCATGGGGTGGGTCATCATGGTGTCATTAACCAGGACCACGCGCAGGCGTTCACCGTAGCGGAAATGAATGGGCGTGGACTTGCCGAACTCCACGCCATCGAGCGACCAGGTGTAGCGCTCCATGTTGCCGGTGAGGTGCAGTTCAATTTCCCGCTCGGGGCCGCGCACGTCGAGCGGCCCGCCCAGGGTGTGGATGTCGGCATAGGTCAGCACGTGCCGGCCATTATCGCGCAGGCCGACACCCGGGTCGTCCAGGTTGGTGCGCGGGAAGTCGACGCGCATGTCGACGCTCGGGCCGTACTCGGTCCGGGCGTGGCGGGCGCGCACCGGGGCGGCCATGGCCATGCCGGCGTCCATGGCGTGACCGCTGTGATCCATGTCCGCCATCCCGGCCATGTTCCCGTGGTCCATGGCGCCCATCATGTCCGCCATGGTAAGTGGCTCGGGCGCATCGAGCGCCGGGACCTCCGCCTCCATGCCGGCACGCGGCGCGAGCGTGCCGCGCGCGAAGCCGGTGCGGTCCATGGATTGCGCGAAGACTGTGTAGGCACGGTCATCCTTGGGCCTGACAATGACATCATAGGTCTCGGCCACGCCGATGCGGAACTCGTCCACCGTGACCGGCTCGATGTCCTGACCATCCACATGAACGACCGTCATCTCGAGCCCGGGTATGCGCACGTCGAAGAAGGTCTGCGCGCCCGAGTTGATGAAGCGCAGCCGCACGCGCTCGCCGCGGCGAAACAGGCCCGTCCAGTTGCCCGCCGGCGTGGTGCCGTTCATGAGGAAGCTGTAGGTATAGCCGGAGAGGTCGGCCAGGTCGGTCGGGTTCATGCGCATCTGGTTCCACATCCTGCGCTTGTCCAGGGCGTCCTTGAGTCCCGTGTCGCCCACGTCGCGAAAGAATTCCCCGACGGTCGGCTGGTTGAAGTTATAGTAGTGGCTCAGCTTCTTGAGCTTGGCCAGCACCCGCATCGGATCTTCGTCGGTCCAGTCGGACAGCTGCACCACATAGTCCCGGTCGGCCCGGATCGTGTCCCCGCGCGCGGGATCGATGATGATGGCGCCGTACATACCCGTCTGTTCCTGGAACCCGGAGTGGGAGTGGTACCAGTAGGTCCCCGATTGCCGCACCGGAAAGCGGTAGGTGAAGGTCTCCCCGGGTCGGATGCCCGGGAAGCTGATGCCCGGCACCCCGTCCATCTGGAACGGCAGCAGGATGCCGTGCCAGTGGATGGAGGTGTCCACGGGCAGCCGGTTGGTGACGCGCAGCGTGACCGTATCCCCCTCGCGCCAGCGCAGGATGGGCGCCGGAATCGAACCGTTGATGGTAGTGGCCTGGCGCGGTGCGCCGGTGAAATTGACGGGCGTCTCGGCGATGGTGAGGTCGAACTCCGTGCCCGAAAGCACCGGTGGCGTACCGGTGTGGGTGCCGGCCGCCTCCCCCGCCCGGACCGGTCCGATCCAGGGTGACAGGCCCAGTAACACTCCGCCCGCGGCCAACCCCTGCAGGAAACGCCGGCGTGGCGGGTCGGGCAGTATCAGGGAAGTTTGGCTACGGGATTTCAATACGGTTATCCTTCGCTGCAGTCGCGGTTGATCCTGGTGCATGGCCGATGACGGCTTCACCGCCCACCGGCCTTCCTTGCAGCAAGCGTAGTACAAAGCCCCTGCCCACGCGGTACGGATACTCTGGTAGTCAGTTCGCCGCCCCGGGCGGCGTAGGCACCGGACTGGGCCTGGCCTGAATCATTCATGAAAGACACGATCTCTTCGTCGATCCTCTCCCTTCTCCGCCATGCCGCTCTGCTGGCCGTACCGGCACTCCCGCTGCACTATGCCTGGGAGAACGTCCAGTGCCGGCTGTTCTTCGTGCACCGCGCCAATCCCGCCGACCAGTGGTCCATGCTGCTGGCAGCGGGCGGTGACCTGCTCCTCACCTGGATCGCCTACCTGGTGGTGGCCACGCTCACGGGATGCTGGCTGTGGCTGCATGAACGCTGGACCGCCCGGGTGTGGATCATTCTGCTGGGCACGGCGCTGGCGCTGAGCATCTCCATCGAGCTCCATGCCCTGGCCACCCAGCGCTGGGAATACACCGCGATCAACCCGCGCATTCCGGGCCTGGGGGTCTCGGTGGTTCCGATACTGCAACTGCTGATCCTGTTTCCGGTCACCTTCGGACTGGTCCGGATATGGGTCCGAAGCCGGGTCGCGCAAGCAGGAGACCGACGATAAACCGGATGACGGCGTGCCGAACCGGACACCACCTGCACGCAGGTTCAGCCACGTGCCGACGTGAAGATCGCCATGAACACAACCATCGACATCTACAACGCCGGCTGCCCGCTATGTGCGAACACCATTCCGAAAAACGTCGCATTGTGCGCTGGACGCGCTTTATGAGATGCTGAAACCATGCTCAATCTGCTGCCGCGCATACTCATGTTCACCCTGTTGTGGTGGGTAATCACCGAGGGGGCCGGCGGCTGGGCACTCGGCCTGCCGGTCATCGCCCTGGCGGTGGGCAGCAGCTACCTGCTGCAGCCGCGCCGGCAGCTGCATCTGCGCCCCCTGGGCGTGCTGCGCTTCACCGGTTTCTTCCTGGTGCAGTCACTGCGTGCAGGCCTCGATGTGGCACTGCGCGCCCTGCGCCCGCACATGCAGCTGGCGCCGGCACTCCTGGAATACCGCCTGCAGCTGCCCGCGGGACCGGCGCGGGTATTTCTCGCTGACACCATGAGCCTGTTGCCCGGTACCCTGAGCACGGAACTGCGCGGCGATTGCCTGTGTCTGCATGTACTGGATGCACGCCAGTCCATCGAGGCGGACCTGCGCCATGTGGAGGTCCGGGTGGCGGACCTGTTCGGGCTGACACTACAAGACTGAAGCCGGACGTACTTCGTTCAT
>DATHUT010000113.1:0-2901 GCA_035462005.1 Gammaproteobacteria bacterium
GCCATCGGCGGCGTCATCAACATCATCACCAAGCAGCCGGACAAGCGCGAGCTCAGTCTCAATCTGAAAAAGGGCTGGAATGATCTGAGCGGCGAGGACGGCAGCATCTATTTCCGCGACACGCTGGAAAGCGGGCTGGGCATCGTCGTCGGCGCGGGCTATCAGAACCGCGACAGCTTCGTGAACGAGTTCGTCGTCAAGACGCCAATCGCCCCTGTGCCGGGTGCAATCCCTGTCACTGGCTGGGAGGAAACCACCAGCCGTGACGGCACCCCAGCCTACCTCGTCGGCGACAAGGGCACGACGCCCTGGACATCGGCCAATGCCAACCTCAAGCTGTCCTACAAGCTCGACGCCCGCGACCGGATCTTCGGCGGCGTGAGCTGGCAGGAAACCAAGCAGGACTACACCCGCTTCAACACCTACCTGCGGGACGCCTCCGGCAATCCGGTATCGAGCGGCTTGGTCAATATCAATGGAGAGACGGTCCGCCTGTCGCTGTTCGATTTCGTCAACAACTCGCCGCTGCACGAAGAGGCCACCCGCATTTTTGCCGGCTACGAAGGCACCATCGGCAACGACAAGCTGCTGAAGATCGACCTCGCCCAGATCGACCGTGAATACAGCTTCACCGCGGCCAGCCCGGCGTTCCCTACTTACGAAGGCGGCCCTGGCACGCTCACCGACACGCCAAATACCGGCCTCGACGGCACCGTTCAACTGAGCTTCCCGCTGGGCGAGAAACAGTTCTGGGTGACCGGTCTCGCGCTCCACCGCGATGAGGTGAACCAGAAGATCTATTCGCTTACCAATTGGCGCGACGACGATTCGAGAACCACCGTAAACAACGGCTACAACGGCAGGTCGACCACGACTTCCCTGTTCGCGCAGGACGAGATCACCCTGTCGGAAAAGCTGAAGGCCTACCTGGGTGGGCGCTGGGACTACTGGGAAACCAGGGGAGATTTTTTCAACACCACCACTGCCGAGGCTTTCCCGAGCCGCGATGATTCCGCATTCAGCCCGAAGGCCTCCCTGGTCTACAAGCCCGTCGAAGCCGCCACCCTGCGCACCTCGTTCGGCCGCTCCTTCCGCGCCCCGCCCAATCTGGACCTCTACTCGACCACGACCGTACGCTGCATTCGCGACAGCGGCTCCGCCGGCAGCTGCACAGCGCTCGCCAATCCTGATCTCGAACCCGAGACCGGAACGACCTGGGAACTGGGCGGGGAATGGCGGTTCAGCACATCGACCCGGGCCGGCCTGACCCTTTACGAAACCCGTCTCGAGGATCTGATTTACACCAAACGGGTCCCCGTTGACACGATCGAGCGCATCAACGCCGGCGAGGCACGGGTTCGCGGCGTCGAACTCACCGGCCAGACGCGCCTGACCAGGTGGCTGACACTCGACGCCAACTACGCCTGGATCGATTCGGAGATGTTGGAAAACGATGCCGACCCCGACAGCGTGGGCAAGCGCCTGACCAACTCGCCCGAGCACATCGCCGGCATCGGGCTGACCGCACAGTACGGGGCCTGGAGCGGCAGCTTGAACGCGCGCTACCTGAGCCACGTCTACTTCACCGCAGACAATACCGACACGGTCGAAGGCGTGCCCGGCAGCTACGACGCCTATACCCTGGTCAACGCCAAGGCAGGCTATGCCTTCTCCAAGACCGTGAAGGCCTCGCTGGGCATCCAAAACCTGCTGGACAAGGAGGCCTATTCCTTCTTCCTGCTGCCGGGCCGCAGCGCGGTCGCCGAACTGAATTTCACTTTCTAGATGCTTATGACCCCACCGCTCAACCCGGCCAGCCGTCCCGCAGGATTCGTCCCGTTTGCGCTCGGCTTCCGGCCTTTTTTCCTTGCGGCCGGATTGTTTGCTGTCGTGCTGCTGGGGCTCTGGCTGGCCATCCTTCAGGGCGGCTTCGCCATCGGGCCGCTTGCGCCAGCCGTCTGGCACGGGCACGAAATGCTGTTCGGCTTCACCGTGGCGGTGATCGCCGGCTTCCTGCTCACCGCGGCGCAGAACTGGACCGGCATCCGCACGCCGTCGGGCCCGCCGCTGGCCGCGCTGTTCCTGCTGTGGCTGGCGGGGCGGCTGGGCTTTCTGCTCCCGGGCCTGCCGGCGGGACTGGTCGCGCTGGTCGACCTGGCTTTCCTGCCGGTGCTCGCGCTGGTGCTGGCCTCGCCCATCATCCGGGCGAACCAGTTCAAGAACTATCCTTTCCCCGTCATGCTGCTGACGCTGGCCGTGGCCAATGCGCTGGTGCATCTGGAAGCGCTCGGCTGGACCGCCACTGCCAGCCTCGGGCTGCATCTGGCCACCTACGTGGTGGTGACGATGATGGTGGTGATGAGCGGCCGGGTGATTCCCAGCTTCACCGACAACAAGCTCGGCACCCGCGCGCGGCGCTGGAAAACCCTCGAAATCCTGGTGCCCGTCGCCACCCTGGGCGCGCTGGCCGCTGCGCTGGTCGCGCCCTATTCCGTGGTGAGCGTGCTGCTTGCGGCGATCGCCACGGTGGTGAACGCCATCCGGCTGGCCGGCTGGTACACGAACAAGTTCTGGTCGGTGCCGCTGCTGTGGATCCTCCATCTGGGCTATGCCTGGATCGTGCTTGGCTTCGCCCTCATGGCGCTGTCGGCGGCAGGTGTGAGCGCTGCGGCCGACAGTGCACTGCACGCCTTCACCGCCGGCGGCATCGGCGTGCTGACCCTGGGCATGATGGCACGGGTGTCGCTCGGCCATACCGGCCGCCTGCTGGAGCCGCCGCCGGTGATGCGGTATGCCTTCGTGGCGATCAATCTCGCGGCGCTGGTGCGCGTCGCACTGCCGCTCTTTTTCCCCACCGCCTATGCGCAGGGCATGACCGTTTCCGGATTGATCTGGGTGGCC
>DATHUT010000114.1:0-5528 GCA_035462005.1 Gammaproteobacteria bacterium
CGCGCTCACCTTCATCGGCACCCTGGTCGACCTGGAAAAGGGCATATTCCTCGGCATCCTGGTGTCACTGCTGTTCTACCTGTACCGCACTTCGCGGCCCTCGATCCGCGAGCTGGTACCCATTGCCGCCAACCGCGATAATCCACGCCGCAAGTTCGCAGCGGACACCAGCGACAACCCCTCCTGCCCGCAAATGGCCATCCTGCGCGTGGAAGGCTCCATCTTCTTTGGCGCCGTCGAATACATTCAACAGCATTTCCGCAATATCGACGAAGCCGACCCGCAGAAGAAACACCTGCTGCTGAGCGCGCGCGCCATCGGCATCATCGATCTCCCGGGTGCGGAACTGCTGGCCAAGGAAGCCATTCGAAGAAAGAAGATGGGTGGGGGACTGTACCTGGTGGGCGTGCAGCCGGACCTGTGCGAAATGCTGCGCCGCAGCGGTAAGGTAAACGCCATTGGCGAGGAACAGATTTTCCGCCACAAGGGGGCGGCCATCCAGGCGATCTACTCACGACTGGACAGTGAAATCTGCCGCACCTGCACGGCACGTATCTTCCATGAATGCCATGTCACGCTGCCCGACGGAACACCACGCGAAGCCAGGGACTAGGAGCTATCGGGTTTGCGTAACCCCCAGCATGCTACGGTCCAGACCATAGATATCATCCACGAAGTGGGTCAGGCCCTCATCGTCGACCCAGGCCGTCCAATAGAGGATGTAGACCGGGATAATCTCCGGCAGGATGAATGTGCGCGTGACGCCGCTCTCGATAAGCGCACGCAGCTGCTCCCCATCCCATTTCCCGCCGCTTTCCAACAGGTGCTCGGCCAGTTCCAGCGGCTGTTCCACGCGAATGCAACCGGAGCTGAAGGTGCGCACTGTTTCCGCGAACAGGTGCCGGCCGGGTGTGTCGTGTAAGTAGATGTCGTATTCGTTGGGCAGCATGAACTTCACGCGGCCCAGGCTGTTATTGGGTCCCGGCTTCTGGCGCAGGCGATAGGGAAAGCGCGTGGGATCGACGGCCTGCCAGTCGATATCGGCGGGGTCGATCTCCACCGCACCGGCTTGCCATCCATCCAGCACCTGGATGCGCTGGCTCGCCAGGTAGTCCGGGTTCTCACGCTGGCGGGGAATGATGTCCTCGCGCAGAATGGTTTTCGGCACGTTCCATTCCGGGTTCACCACCAGGTGGTTCAGTCGCCCGATGAAGGCCGGCGTGGAACGGTAGGCCGTGCCGATGATCACCCGCATGTCGAGTCGGGTTCGATCCTGCTCCACGGCCTGCAGATTGAAGCCCGCCATGTTCACCATCAGGTAGTGTTCGCCAAGATCGCGCGGCAACCAGCGCCAGCGTTCCATGTTGAGCAGGATCTGCCAGATGCGCTGCTCCGGACTGACGTTCAGCGCGGCCACCGTGCCTGCACCGAGCACACCGTCGACCTTGAGGCCGTGCAGAACCTGGAACTGCTTCACGCCCGCCTCCAGATCCGCATCGTAGAGAAAGTCATCATATCCGTCGCCCACGGCATAGCCTTCCAACCGCAGCCGCTCGCGCAGGTCGCGCACCCGAAAATCCCGTTCACCCGGTCGCAGCAATGGCCCGCCGACGACCAGCGGCCAGGGGGTGCCCGCCGCGAGCTGGTGATACTGCTGCAGACTGGCTTGCAGGCGGCGGTAGCCACTGTGGCGAGGTGCCAGGTGCTCGACCTCTGCACGAAAATCGGCATTACCCATCACACGGTGCAACAACTCTCCGGCATCCAGTGACTGGCGTTCGATCCGCCAGCCGGGGTCCAATGCACGCGGTGCATGCCGTCCACTGTACAGGTGGCGCGTATAGGCCAGGAAGGCATCGGTGAGCAACAGGTCACGCATGGCGATACCCGCCGGCTCGCTGACTGACCATTGCGCACGCAGGGTTTCCACATGGTAGTCGGCCGGATCCAGGCCATGACGCAGACTTTGCTCCAGGATCTCCAACAGTTCATCGGCGTTCGACTTGTGCTGCACGGCCTTCGGATTCCACCACACCGGCAGGTTGCCTTGCTGTCCGTAAAAATCTTCCAGCCGTTCCCAATCGAGGGTGCAACAGGGCAGGCCGGTCGCCCTTTGGTCCAGCAGCTGGCGGATTTCCTCGTGCAGCGGGGCAGCCGTTGGGGCCGTGGTGGGCGTCTCGAGCGGAACAACGCCGGGCGTGCCACAGCCACCCAGCAGGATGCCCAGGAAAAGTATCAGGATCGGTCGGTTACAAACGGCAGAAGACACAAGCGGGGGTCGGCTAGGGTTGTGTGTGTAGACAGAGTATAGGCGCCCCGCCGACTCAAGACATACAAGGAGGGCCTGTGCCGTTACCCGTCATTCCGGCGTATGCCGGAATCCATAAACCCAAAAACCTGGATTCCCGCCTTCGCGGGAATGACGGGCAGTATATAAAAGGGGTCAGAGCCCTTTTTGGGTTTAGCCGGAGTGCGCCGCTTCCACGTGCGTGAGCAACTCCTGCATACGCCGGTAATGGCTACCCTTCCAGTACAGCTTGCCGCAGCTGTCGCACTGCCAGAAGGCGTCATAGTACTGGCGCGTGCGTGGCGGCAGCCGCGCGGCAACGGCCTCCTTGGCGACCGGGTGCAACAAGCCGTTGCAATGCAGGCAGCGGGTGAAGGGGCGGCGGACGGAGAAGAGATCGAAGCGTGCCATCACCTCGGCGAGCTGTGCGTGCGGCAAGTGCGCGCGCACGTAATATCCGCGAGTGACCTGCTTCAGCATCAGCAGTCGGCGGTCGCGTGTCAGCAAGATGCGCTGCTCGCGGGCGGAGATGTCGGCCAGGATCGGATCCCCGTAGTCGTTGCGATACAGGCAGTCGAAGCCAAGCAGACGCAGGTAGGCGGCCAGCCGGCCCAGGTGCGAGTCCAGCACGAAGCGCGGTTCGCGCAACGGTCGTGGTCGCAGGTGGGTCACCGGGCTGATATCCAGGGCCTCGAATACCGGGTAGACGCTGATCCGGTCGCCACCCTGCACCTGGTAGCCGAAATCGACGGACTGGCCATTCACCAGGATCAGATCGATTTCGGTATGTGGCACCCCCAGGGATTCAACCAGGTCCTTGATGGAACCACTGTCCCGGAAATTGTGCGCAAAATCCCTCCTGCGCCGCGCATAGGGCAGGAAGTCGTTGAGTTCCTCGTAAAAACGCATGGTGACCTGGCCGGACATGGGAACAAAGTATAGCGGCAAGGGGCCATGGCCCGACTGCGGCCGGACAGAGAACCCTTTGCAACCGCAGGGGAATGGCGCTATCTTTCCGTGGCTTGAGACCTGAACAAGAAGCGCGGCGGTTCCTGCGAACCGGACGCACTCACATTCCATGGACCATGGCCACGTTTCCTATGGACTACCGAATCGCCGTCGACGACACCAGTGGCTGGGGCAAGGCCACCATTTCCGGTGAAATCACGCCCCAAGGGCTGGTGGAGATGCTCGAGGCGGCCTGGTCGCACCCGCAATACTCCAGGGTCGAGGCGGCCATCTGGAATTTCCTCGATGCCCACACCACGATGCGCCTGGACGATCTCCTGCAGTTCAACGCCTGGGTCGCCACTACCAAGCGCGACCGCGGCGCCAAGACCATCGCCATCGTGGCCGCCGACGATGTGATCTTCGGCGTGGGACGTATGTTCCACGCCGTGCAGCCCGAGCTTGGCTGGAAGCTGTGCATCTTCCGGGATGAGCCCGAGGCCATCGCCTGGCTGCGCAGCGAAACCACGCCGGGGTGATCACCCTGGGTCCGGTTCTGAAAAGGGTGAGTGTGGCGATTCATTCAGAAGCAAAACCTGGATGCCGGCATACGCCGGCATGACGGGAATTTACGCCGGCCTGCGCCGCTACCCGTCATTCCGGCGTATGCCGGAATCCATAAACCCCAAAACCTGGATTCCCGCCTTCGCGGGAATGACGGGTAGTAGGTACGTGGCGGGAATGACGGGTAGGTGCGCGACGGGCATGGCGGGCAGGTGCGGGGCCGGAATCCAGCGTCGTATTAATCGCCGAGCAACTCACCGATCGGCCTCAGGTCCTCCACCCGGTCACACACCACCTTCATAATCATGATGATGGGCACACCCAACAACAAACCCCACACGCCCCACAACCAACCCCAGAACAGTACCGCGATAAAGATGACGACCGGACTCATTCGGCTTGCCCGTCCGATCAGCCAGGGTGTCAGCAAGTAGCCTTCAAGCGATGTGATGAGCAGGGCCACGCCGGACACCAGCAGCGCCATGGGAAGTGCTTCGAACTGGAGAAAGCCCACGACAAAGGTCGCCACCGTCACAATCACCGGTCCGAGATAGGGAATGATTTTCAATACACCGGCGATGACCCCCCAGGTTGGCGCGTGCTCCATACCAATCCACAGGAATGCAAGCCAGGTCGCCACGCCCACCAGGATACTGGTAAAGATCTGCACCAGGAGATAGCGTTGGATCTGCGCAGTGATGTCATCCAGGACCTGGAGGGTAACTTTCTTGTTGCTCAGCGTAGGACCGGCGATCCGCACCATCTTGCGCCGGAATGTATCACCCGATACCAAAACAAAAAATGCCAGAAACAACACCATGCCGAGTTGTCCCACGAAACCGAGCGCACCTTTGGTTCCCATCCACAGGTAATCCCTGACCTTGAATTCGGGCTTCTCGATCTGCACGCGCGTCACACCAACCGGCGTGGCGGTTTCGTCGGATGCGGTCTCGCTCGCCGCCTTTTCCAGCTGGCTGGCGGCCTCCTGCATTTTCTCGATCGTACTTTCGGGTGTGCCTAGCCCCTTGAACACCGCCAAGCGGATCTTCACCGCCGCTTCGGGAAGGATGTCGATCAACTCGGCAGCATCATCACTCAGCGAGTACACCGTCGCACCCATACCAGCCACGATGGCCAGCAGCAGAACCGCGGCGCCAATGGCGCGAGGCACATGCCATTTCTGCATCCTGTCCACGGCGGGTGACAGCGTGTAGCTGATCATCAAGCCCAGCAACAACGGGATAAAGACAGCACGAGCCCAGTGCAGCATGAATATAGCCGCGAGCACCGCCAGCACCACGAGTGAAAGGCTGCGCATATCCACCGACAGGGGCATCGCCCTCTCCGCGTCTGGTGTATTCGGCTGGGTCTTGTCGGGCATGGTATTCATACCGGTCAATTGTCCGTGCCTCGGCCTGCGTCATCGGTACGGTAGCGTACAAAACACAGCAGAAAGCCCCGGTCCCATCAATTAAAGCCCATCCCGCACGGGTCGATACGCCCTGTAATGACAGCCAAAGGTCCCCAGGGGCTTCCACAACCCATGATCCGGCACCGCATTTCCCCTGGGGCCAGGTACAAGCCCCTGCCGACACCAAAACTCCCGGCAGGCCAGCCGCTTGCCGTGCTCCTGCTCCTGGTCGGGCAGATATTCCTCCTGCCCGCCATGGGCGCTTCGCATGCCGGGGAGCATCCCATCGAGCCCCCCTTACTCCCGGAACTGTCCACG
>DATHUT010000115.1:0-4214 GCA_035462005.1 Gammaproteobacteria bacterium
ACGCGGTGCGGGTGGGGCAGCATTTCTACGTACTGCAGGCGGAGAACGATGTACCGCGCTATGAGCGCCTGGACAGTTATGGCGCCCTGATCCAGTACCTCTCACGCCCCCAGGAACAGTTCAGCCCCGTGCGCCTGGACAGCTGGCTGCTCACCGATACCCCGCTGCCGAAGCTGTACAGCGTGAATCGCCCCGGGGTGGTGCAGCTTTTCTACCAGGTGCAGGGCAGCCGTGCCCAGGTGCATGTGCTGGATGAGAAGGGTTCCCTGTTCACCCAGAAGGTAGCCTTCCACGACGGCCTGACCTTGCTTACCCAGTTCCAGCGCTTCTTCGAGTCGGTGCATTACCGCCGCGACAGCCAGCTGGAGGAACCCGGTCACAGTGCCAGCGAATGCATGGTGGAGTACTACCAGGTGTCGCGCGACTCCCTGGGGGATTACCACCTGGAAGAGCAGAACATCAATCCCTACCGCCAGTCGCGCAACTATTTCGGCATCCAGGTACTGGGTGACCTGCTGGAGAACAACCGCACCCTGTTCACCATGTACTGTGGTGACCGGGAATTCTCCACCCTGGAGCATGGCGAACGGTTGTTCGAGGAAGTTGCGCGCCACGTGGTCAGCCAGCGCGCCAGCGGCGCCGCCTATCCCATTTATATCACCGACATCGACCTGTCGCGCAACCTGCTCGGCGCCGAGGCCGGCAGCGGCCTGCAGACCGTGCATTTCCTCAACTACAAGAAACGCATCGAACAACACCTCAACGAGGTGATGGCGCGCCTGTAGGTCGGCAATGGGTGATGTACCCTATTCCGCCTCCCGCACCACCTCCAGCAGTTCCCGCAGATCCTGTGCCCAGCGCTCGAAATAGGGCTGCAGTTCCGGCTGTGGATACAGGCGACTGAACTCGGCCGGGTCGTAGCTGACCAGCAGGGTCTCGTTGCCCTCCGCGAACACGGCGATCTTGAGTGGCAGGTAGGGGATCAGCAGCGGGTGTTTTTCCGTCAACTCACGCAGTTCCTCGATCTTGCCCAGAAACACCACCCGGTACATGTCCGTGGTGAACCCGGAGGCGGTCAGGCCGATGTCCACGCGCTGTACCCGCGACAAGGTGTAGCCCTGCAACTCGATGGCCCCCTGCAGGGTGAGCATGGCCTCGGGGAAGCTCTGTGCAGAGCGCACCATCAGCAGCCCCTCGGCCTGGACCGGCAGCAGCCAGGCCAGCAACACCCATGACAGCAACAAACGTTTCATAGGGTGGCCTCCTCGAGCATGGCCTCGTACATGCGCGCCATTTCCTCGCAGGCCTCGTCCAGCTCACGGTTGTTGAACAGGTAGCTGAGGCGCCTCGGGTTGATGGTCATCACCCGCACCTCGCCCTCCTGCTCCACCACCGTCACCCGGCAGGGCAGGAACAGGCCCACGCGTGGATCGATCTTGAGGACGTCGTCGAGCAGCTTGAAGTTGCAGGAGTAGATGACGACCTGGCGCGGATCCTCCTCGCCCTCGGGCACCAGGCCGTTCTGCAGGTACTGCTCGCGGATGAGCCGGAAGTTGTAGCCGATGGCGGCGCGCTGCACGCTCTCGATGGTTTCCTGCATGCCGTAGGGGGATACGCGCACGAACACGGGGGGCTCGTCTTCCGCCTTGGACAGCACATCGGCCTGTTCCTCGAAGGAACGAACATAGGCCACCACGGCGTCGATATCCGCCTCGCTCAAGCCCTGCTCCAGAAAAGAGGTCATGGGTGTGCCTTCACGACCGTGCATCAGGGTGTGTTTGATCATGCCGTCGGGGGCGGCGGCCAGGAAACCGGCGTTGTTCAGGGCCGGCGCGATGATGGGCAGGTCGCGGGGACGGGAGAAGGTGACCCCGGTTCCGTGGCCGCCCTTGCCGTCGGCGCCATGGCAGGCAGCGCAGTGCTCGGCGAACAGGGTCTTGCCACGCTGCACGTCACCGGGAATGCGTGCCGCCATGGCGTCCGGCGCCTGGGGATGCCAGCCGCGGATATGGGCGACGATGGCCTCCACCTCGGCGTCGGAGAGCCCGCTGAAGGCGGGCATCACCCGGCCGGGGCGACCGTGGCGAATGGTCTTTTCCAGGTAGGCATCGGGCGCACCGGCCAGGAAGGCGGGCAGTGCCAGGGGCACGCCCACGCCACCGGTGCCCTCCACCCCATGGCAAGCCGCGCAGTGGCGGGCGTAGAGGCGGCTGCCGTCGGGTTCCGCCTGGACCGTGGCAAGGCCCAGCAGGGCGGCGAGAAATACAAGGCTGCGTTTCACAGTAGCTCCAAGAGGATAGACAGCGGGTCGCTGCTCCTGCGGGTGTGTCGTGTAACCGGTTGCCACCTGTAGGAGCGGCCTTCGGGCGCGAACGGGATTGCCACGCGGGTTCGCGGCCGAAGGCCGCTCCTACAGGGACCCCCGGGAAGGTCCAGCGTGTGCCCAGGGTACCCGATGAGAGATCGACCCATCATTGATATAGATCATATCAGGCGCTGCGTCAGCCAGGCGCGGATGTCCGCCACCTCCTCCATGCACACGGAATGGGCCATGGGGTAGCCGTGCCATTCCACCACGCAGCCCAGGTCTTCCAGCCGGTCGCGGCTGCGCGCCCCCACCGGCAGCGGGATCACCTCGTCGCGGTCGCCGTGGCCGAAGAACACCGGCAGGCCTTGCTGCACCGCGTCCATTTCCTTGGCCACCGTGTCCGCCAGGGGCAGGTAGGTGGACAGGGCCAGTACCCCCGCCAGGCGTTGCGGGTAGCGCAGTGCCGTGTGCAGGGCCACGGCGCCGCCCTGGGAGAAGCCTGCCAGCAGGATGCGCCGGGCCGGCACGCCGCGCTCGATCTCGCGCACCAACAGGTCCGCTACACGACCCGCCGAGCGCTGGATGCCTGCCGCGTCCTGATGCGCCGTCAGGTCCAGGCCGACCACATCGTACCAGGCGGGCATGACATACCCCTGGTTGATGGTCACCGGCAACTCGGGCGCATGGGGCAGCACGAAGCGCACGCCTTGCTCCACCAACCCCAGCTCCGGCACCAGCCCCTCGAAGTCATGGCCGCTGGCGCCCAGGCCATGCAGCCAGATGACAGAGGCGGTGGGCGAGGTGGGGGGATCGATCTCGATGGCGGGCAGGTAATCGGTCATGGGCGGCAGTACACCGGTAAGCGGCAACGAATGCAACCCGGGGTCACCGTCATACCGGCGAATGCCGGCATCCATGTGTAACCCGGCACAACCCGCTCCGGTTCAACCAAACATCGCCTTTGCCGTATACTGCCCCCTGTTTCACACGCCCCGGAAAACCCCGACATGTCCAAGCCCTTCCTGCTGCTGGTGCTCCTGCTCTGCCTGTCCGGCTGCGGCCAGAAGGGCCCGCTGTACCTGCCTGACGGCAACGACACACAGGAAACGCGCTGATGGATCATTTCGAGTACCGCGACGGCCACCTGTGGGCCGAGGACGTGGACCTGGCGAGCGTCGCGCAAGAACATGGCACACCCGCCTACGTGTATTCCCGCGCCACCCTGGAGCGCCACTGGAAGGCCTTCGATTCCGCCTTCGGCACACGTCCCCACCTGGTCTGTTATGCCGTCAAGGCCAATTCCAACTTGGCGGTGCTGAACCTGCTGGCCCGGCTGGGCTCGGGCTTCGACATCGTCTCCGGCGGCGAGCTGGAGCGGGTGCTGCGCGCCGGCGGCGACCCGGGCAAGGTGGTGTTCTCCGGCGTCGGCAAGCAGTCAGCGGAGCTGCGCCGCGCCCTGGAGGTGGGCATCCGCTGTTTCAACGTGGAATCGGCCCCCGAGCTGGAAGCCCTGCAACTGGTGGCCGCCGAACTGGGCGTGCAGGCCCCGGTGTCCCTGCGCGTCAACCCCGACGTGGATGCCGGCACCCATCCTTATATCTCCACCGGCCTGAAGGAGAACAAGTTCGGCATTGCCGTGGAGGACGCCCGCGCCGTGTACCGGCGCGCCCGCGAGCTGCCCAACCTCCGCATCACCGGGCTGGACTGCCACATCGGCTCCCAGCTCACCGAGACCCGGCCCTTCGTCGACGCCCTGGCGCGCGTGCTGGACCTGGCCCGCGCCCTGGAACAGGACGGCATCGCGCTCGAGCACCTGGACCTGGGCGGCGGCCTGGGTGTGCGCTACCGTGACGAACAGCCACCGCAGCCGGAGGAATACCTGCGACCGCTACTGGAGGCCCTGGAC
>DATHUT010000116.1:0-4711 GCA_035462005.1 Gammaproteobacteria bacterium
GCTCATCGCGTCAAACCCATGTAGAGTGCCGGCAGTTTCTCCGGCAGCCTTGCCACCTGGTCGAGCACCATGTAGTTGCGTGCGCCGAAGATACGGGAAACATACTGGTCGGCATCGGGATCGAGCGAGACGCAGAAGGTACTGATCCCCTTCTTCTGGAGCTCCTCTACGGCCTTCTTCGTATCGAACCTGAGATACTGGGGATCCCGCACGTCGTTGTCCGCGGGCTCTCCATCGGTCAGGAGCAGCAGCAGCTTCTTGTGACTCGGGCGCCTTCCCAGCAGGGTCCCGGCATGGCGCAGGGCCGTACCCATGCGCGTGGAAAGTTGCCCGGTCATTCCCGCCAGTCGCGCCTTCACCTTGTCATCGTAAGGCGCATCGAAATCCTTGAAGCGATAATATTCCACGTCATGACGACCATTAGAGTCGAAACCGTGAATGGCGAAAGGGTCGCCGATCTTGGACAGCGCGTCAGCGAGCAGGGCCGCGGCTTCCCGTGCCAGGTCCAGGACCGTCATGTCACCTTCGGCATCCCGCACCAGGTCATTGGTGGACTCGGACAGATCGACCAGCAGCAGCACGGACAGGTCACGAATCTGCAGCCGTGTTCGAATACCAAAGCGGGGATCCGGCTGGTGCCCCATGCGGATATCCACCATGGCCTGGATGGCAGCATTGAGGTCGATATCGTCACCATCCTCCACCTTGCGCTGGCGAATCACGCCCTGGGGCTGGACGGCCTCGATCAGGTACTTGAGGCGGCGCACCAGGGGTTTGTGACGCTCCAGCACCTCATCGATACTGGCCGCATCACCGGTCTTTGGATGTTTCTCCAACAGCGTGGCCCACAGGGGTCGCTCCAGCTGGGTCTGGTAATCCCACTCGGGGTAGTGGAATGGCGAGGAAACCGGCTCCTTGCCTTCGCGCTCGTTGAGCGTACCCCCGTCATCCTCATAGAACTCCGTCGGCAGCACCCATACTTCCTGGGCATCGTCCCCCGCGAATTCCACATCGAGGGTATTGATCATCTCCATCAGGCTCACATGTTTGCGTACCTGCGCCTGTCCCGGTAGCAATATGGCGCCCTCGCCCTCATCATCCCCCTGCCAGAGGTGACGGTTATCGTCACGGTAAGGGCTGGATGGCTGATCGGTGCGCGGGTTAAAGGCAATGGCCATTTCCTCCACGAGGCCTGCCAGTTCCAGGCCCAGCTCACGGGCAAGACCCGTCTCCATCAGCCGGTCCTTCGACTCATTGAATCGCTCGCGCGCGGCACGCACCAACGGGTGATCATCCTGGTATTCGTCATCAGCAAGGGCAAGGGCCATGCGATCGAGCAAGTGACCCAGACCATCGTCGCTTCCAGGGTCGACATGCAGCAATGACTTCCACAGCAGACCCAGTCCGGGGAAGGTACGTACCGCCAGGGTTTCCACCCGCGCATCCTCGATCACACCGATCAGGAGACGCGTCAGTGGCGGGGTGGACTCTGCCTCGGGGTCCTGGCACGAATACACCATGTGCGCGGCACAGTGCGCGGCCGCAGCCCGGTACACCTCGAGCGCAGGAACGGCATCCGCTCCGTCCTCGCTGGCGGAAAAGTCGTCGAAGGCATCGGGCAGGTGGATGAAGTACTGTTCGATATAAGGCTGGTATCCGCTGCGGGTCTCGAAATCACCGGAGGTGGGGCGCAGGAAGAAATCCCGGCCCCAGAGTGCGCGCAGGTACATGATGAGGCGCCGTTGTACGTCTACGAACAACACACCGCGCCGTTCCTTCTGCAGGACCGCCTGGGATTCCGGACTCTCCAGGCTGAAGTACAGCGCCTGCCCCTCGAAATCAGTCCGATAGGCGGAAACCCCCCACATGGCCCAGCGGCGCAAACCGCCCAAGGTAAGATGGCCGAGCAGGACGTCCAGCTTCTCCAGCAACGGCCGAATGGCACGCGGCGCCTGAGCGAGCAGGTGATCCAGGAGGCTCAGGTAACCACGGAACAGGTCCAGTTCACCCAGGCGCTGGGCTGCGGTGGGGGCCGTGGAGAACAACAGCGCGAGCACGCTGGCGCTGGTCTTGGAGTACATCTTGATGGCAGCGGAAAGCAGCTCGGAAACCGCCTGCTCGCCGATCTCGCGCGCCACCAGTGGCGCACTCTCGATGAAGGAGACCACCAGGTCCGTGCCACGACCCAGGGATTTCAGTCCAGCGGCGCCACGCAGGTACTCCTCCAGGCCACGGGGGCTGAAGACCCGCGCGGCTTCATGCCAGGTGGCCTCGAGCACCTCACCGGCGTGCTCGCCAAGTTCATCCAGTACATCCTGGTATTCTGCCAGCTGGATTGCCATGGGTAGAGCACTCCTCCATCCGATAGGGTCGGTTTTAGTCGGGCCAGATACGTGCCGGGTGCAACGCAGGTGCCGCTGAGTTCAAATCACCGTCACCACGACCTGGTTTCGTTGCACCGCCAGATGACCTGGATCCCGAAGGTTTTCCCTTCGTTGAGCCCGGCTTTCCCTTGGTTGCCTGCTTCCCGTGCGAAACCGATTCGGAATGGTCACGACCGGCCTTGACACTTGCACTCAGCTTGTCTTCCAGCTTGCTCATGCCTGCAATACCTCCTGGATCAGATCTTCAATTTCACTCATGGCGGCCGCACCTCGCGTACCCAGTTGGTAGACGCTCCTGCCTTCCACCGCGGAGGTACGGTATGCGGCACGCCTCCGTATACGCGTATCGAGCACCGGGACATCGAGGCTGGCAACCGCACCGCCAATCGCCCGCGACATGGCACTCCTGGGCTCGGTCTGATTGAGCACCAGCCAGGCGCGCAAGCCTGGATTCGCCTGGCGCGCCCGCTCCACTGCCGCCACGGTACCGGCGCTGGCCCAGAGATCGAGCGGTGACGGCAACACCGGAATCAGCACCAGATCTGCCAGCTGCAGGCACTGCCCGGTAATATCCATATCAACGGACGGTGGACAGTCGACCACGACATAGCGGCTGTCACGGGCCGCCTGCCCAAGCACTTCACCGGGATTTCTCCCTGCCTGCAGCAGCCCGGGCAGGTCACCTTCGTTCCCAGCCCAGTCGGCCCAGTGGAGCAACGCGCCCTGTGGATCGGCATCCACCAGAGTGGTGGACCCGCGTCGCGCGAGTCCCGCCGCAAGGTTCAGTGCCAGGGTGGACTTCCCGCAACCACCCTTGAGATTGGCCAGCGCGATGGTCCTTGCAGGCATGTCCCGGCTCAGCCTCTGGCCTTGCCGGCAAGCGCCTCGGTCTCGGCCGCGAACGTAAGCTCATCCTGATCGAATGCACTTTCACGCGGCGAGATATTCACGCTGACATAGGTCTTGCCGAAATTCAGATCGGGGTAATACCCTGTCTGTTCCGACAAATCGGCCAACAAATCGAGGAATGATCTCGTCTCCGCATAGCTGGAGAACTCGAAACGCTGGGTCATCAGTGGTGGTCGTTGCTGCATCTGCCAACCTCCGGTCATATTGCTCTGCTGCTCAACCATTTCCGTCTCCTTGATTCAGACTGCCGAATTCAACATCCTCTGCAGACACTCAAGATGCTCCTGCTCATCCTGCAGCAGGGCTGCGAACAGTTCCGCTGATTCCATGTCCCGAAAGCGCCTGCTGCTGTGCACCGCCTCGTCGTACAGGCGGACAGCCTCGGCTTCCAATCGCATGTCCAATTCCAGCATCTCGCGGTAGTCCCGGCCTGGTCGCACAGGCTCCAGGAGCGTGGAATTGGGTACCTGGCCAAGGCTCAACATCCGACGAATCAGCCGACCGGCATGTCCCAGCTCTTCGCCGGCATCACGCCGGAAGGCATCGGCCTGCTTCTCCATGCCCCATAACTCACACAGGCTGGCCTGGGCAAGGTATTGCTGTACCACGTTCATTTCGTGATTCAGCGCCCGGGCCAGGTAGGCAGTCACGCGTGAATTCGCCTGCATGGCATCTCACCTCAGCTGCGTCGTGTCGTGATCTCGCCGTCGCGTCCACCACCTGCGCTGCTGGGCTTGGTGGGCAGGGATCCTTCCACCTCGCCATGCACGCGGGCGATGATATGCGCGGCCACCAGACCATCACCGACTCGCTCGCAGGCATCCGCGCCCGCGCGGACCGCGGCGTTCACCGCACCCGTCTCGCCACGCACCAGCACTGTCACGTAGCCACCTCCGACGAATTCACGACCCACCAGCCGCACCTCCGCCGCCTTGGTCATGGCATCCGCCGCCTCGATGGCGGGAACCAGACCACGTGTCTCGATCATGCCCAATGCGATACCTGTCGCTGCTGCCATTGCAAATCTCCTTGCGATCCCCGCCATAGCGACGGAAGACCGTACCAGCCGGATCGATACCGGCGTTTTCATTCACGCGCTAGTATGGTGCGGGCCATCCTGCTGCGGCCCGCGTCCCACCGCCTCAGGCCTCGACAGCCTTGGGCAGGATGTTTTCCACTTCGGAGTGCACGCGGGCGATGATGTGTGCGGCCACCAGGCCATCACCCACCCGCTCGCAGGCATCCGCGCCGGCACGGACCGCGGCATTCACCGCACGCGTCTCACCGCGCACCAGCACCGTCACGTAGCCGCCACCAACGAACTGGCGCCCGATCAGGCGAACTTCCGCCGCCTTGGTCATGGCATCCGCCGCCTCGATGGCGGGAACCAGACCGCGTGTCTCGATCATGCCCAATGC
>DATHUT010000117.1:0-3808 GCA_035462005.1 Gammaproteobacteria bacterium
CAGGCCCACACCCCGGGCAGCCTCATCGTGCATGTGCCCCAGGACAATCTGGTCTATGCCGGCGACGTACTCTATCGTGGGCGCCTGCTGTCGCTGCTGTCGGAAGTGAGCGACCTGGAAGGCTGGCTGCAGGCCTGGGAACGGCTGGAACAGTATCCCGATGCACGCTTCCTGCCCGGCCACGGCGAACCCGGCCCGCTGTCCGCCTTCGCCCCTGGCAACCGCGATTACCTAACCGCCCTGCTCGAGCACATGCAGCAGGCCGTGGACGCAGGCACCGACATGCAGTCCGCCATCAACGATTTCGATTCCACGCCCTGGCAATCCCTGGCGGATTTCGAGGAGCTGGCGGGGCGCAACGCGCATGAGGCCTACCGGCAGCGCGAGGCGGCGGCGTTCGGGTTCTAGGGAAGCGCCGATCAATCCGTCATCCCGGCGCATGCCGGGATCCAGGGAATATAAACACATGGATCCCGGCATGCGCCGGGATGACGACGGAATGCTCCGGGATACGGCGAAATGCGCCGGGATGACGAAACGTGGATTGATCAGAGTTTCCCTGGTGCATTCGTCCCCATGACTGACTACAGGTGCCCTTTTTCTCAGAACACCGGCACCAGGTGATACCCCTGGGACTGCCAGCCGATCAGCGAGATGAACCCGTCACCAACCAGGGTGAGGGCCGGCAACAATGCCTCGTCATCAATGGCAAACGCCCGGGTGGCGACGGCACAGATTTCCTGGCGCACGCCGAGCTCATCCAGTGCGGCGACACTTTCGGCAATGCTTTGCAGCGCGTCATGGTGTTCGAACACCAGGTCTTCATCGGGTTTCGTGGAGAGATATTTCACGCTTGGGCCGATGTACACCAGGATGAAATCCGGCGTTACACCCTGAGCTTTCATTCCCTGGTACGTGCCCTCGATCGCCTTCAGGTAGAAGGCCAGCTTTCCCGGCTCGGCGATATCAACCAGGAACACGCCCTTGCCCTGCTTGAGGTCACCCAGGGCCGCGGCATCATGGATTTCGGCTGCTGCCACGGAAAAGGAACCCAGCAGCAGGACCAGCGCCATGACAGCGTTCACGCAGATTTTCATATTCATGACTCCTTAGGAACCTCTGATCAACCCGTCATGCCGGCGCAGGCCGGCATCCATGCTTCCAATTCTTCTGGATTCCGGCATTCGCCGGAATGACGAAAAAAGGATTGGCCAGAGGTTCCTTAAAAAATTCCCGGCCTGTATTCAGCTCTTGCGCACGTAGTAATGCAACACCCCATCGGTTTCATCCGTGTCCAGCAGGGTATTCCCGGTGCGTTCACACCAGGAAGGGATATCCGTCCGGGTGCCGGGATCGGTTGCCACGATTTCCAGGACCTCGCCGGAATGGATCGTTTTCATGGCCACATTGGTTTCAACGATCGGCATGGGGCAGCACTTGCCGGAGGTGTCCAATTGGCGGGTAACAGTGAGCTTGTTCATGACTCGACTCCTTAAAAGTACTGGCAGTGTTCGGCTTGCGCCGCCTTGTCATTCAGGAACCAGGATGCCCCGACGATGCCGGATGCCTCCGGGATCAGGTTGTCCTGGTCCACCCCGAAAATCCCGGCCGCGAGACTGCAGGCATAAAAATTGACATTGCCGGTGGCCTTGAGGGCCTTGATCACATCGTAGATGTCCGCCGGCAGACCGGCCTTGGCCACCTGTTCCCGCACCCAGGCATCGCGGGCGGCGTGCTCTCCCTGGACGCGTTGCTGGCTCGCGCCCTCCTCGGTCAGCGCCAGCACCGCCCAGTTGACGAACAGCATATCCACCTGGGTGCCCTCGGCGCCCTGCAGGAAGGCGAAGGCCAGGGGGGTGAGCAGCTTGTCGTACCCATCATCACGAACCACGATTGCCAGGGATTTCATCTTCGCCTCCTTAGAACGAACATTCGTTCTATTTGTTGGTCAAAAAAAATGCCGCCAGCGGACCCAGGCAAAGACTCAATCCGCAACCGACCGCCAGGCACAGGCCCAGATTTCATCCAGGTACTCCGGAAGTGGCTTGTCGAGTATCCCGTCCAGGCGCAGCTGGATCAGGCGCAAGGCACCGCCGAACACCGATGCGGCCGCCACGATGGGCGCCATGGTTCTGATCTCACCTGTCGTCATCCCCCCACTGACCATTTCGCGCATCTGGATGAAGGGGCGCGAGGAACAGACCGGGGCCAATTCCGGAATGAACTCACGGTGTCGGGAAAACAGCATGAACCGCATCACTTCCGGCTCTTCCTCGGTCAGCCGGAACAGCAATTCAATGACCGCGCGGCAGCGATCATGCGCGCTCCGGTGCCTGTCCTCGATGTCGGAAAACGCCGCCTGCATGCGCTCGACCAGGCCCTCATACAGGCTCCTGGCGATGCCTTCCTTGTCACGAAAACGGTGATAGATGGAACCGGTGCTGACCGCCGATTCCCGTACGATGTCCGGTATGGAGGTATTGAAATACCCCTGGCGGGTGAACAGGCGCAGGGCGGCCTGCATCACCTGCTCGGTGGCTGCGGCGCCCCGCTCGGTTGAGGCCCTGGCTTTGGATTTGGGTTCTGGCATGTGTCAAACATAGAACGAATGTTCGTTCTAGTCAAGTACCATGGCATTCGACGCGGTTCCGGCCGGACCGCTTGGCGCGATAGAGCGCTTCGTCGGCGAGGCGGATCAGTTCATCGAGCCCGCACTGGCCGTCCCACTGGGCGATGCCGAAACTGGCGGTAACCGGGATGTGCCGGCCACGGGATTCGACATCCAGCACCTCGATGGCCTCACGAATGCGTTCGGCGATACCGGCGGCCTCGGCCTGGTCCACGTCGGCGAGCAGGATCAGGAATTCCTCGCCGCCTATGCGGCCCACCAGGTCCCGAGGTCGCATGCATTGGGACATGGGCTCGAGTACCGAACGCAGTACCTGATCGCCCGCCTCGTGGCCATATTGGTCATTGATGGCCTTGAAATGGTCCAGGTCCACCATGATCGCCGATGCGGTTTCGCCATCCTGGCCCAGGCGCACCAGTTCACGCTGTGCCTCGGCACGCAGGTGCCGGCGATTGGCAACCCCGGTGAGTTCATCGGTCGCGGCGATGGCGGCCAGCTGCTCGTTGGCTTGCCGCAGGGCCTGGTTGGCATGTTCCAGTGCCAGGGTCCGTCTGCGCACCCGCTCCTCCAGCACTTCGTTGTAGGCGGCCAGGGCCCGTTCCTTTTCCTTCAGGATTTCACGCTGGTCGGCGATCTCGCGCAGCAGAATGGCCAGGCCGACCGTCACCAGCACGATCACGGTCAGGTATTCCTGGGTCAGCCAGGCTGCCTGCTGTGGCACGGAGGTGGCGTAGGGGTGTATGCCCCGCACCAGGTGCCAGACCGCCAGGGCGGCAATCAGCATCACCGTGGCCGCTGCGCCCAGGATCCCGAGGCGCAGCGCCGCCAGGATCGCCAGCGGCACCAGCAAGACCGGCCTGAAGAAAAAGTCCATGCCCGAAGGGCCAGCCTGTTCGAAGACATGGAGTCCCAGTGTCAATACCACGCCCCAGAGCAGCAGCCATTCGATCAGCACCGGCCAGCGCAACCTGGGCATGCCCCGCTCCAGCCAGCGCCAGGCCTCCACGATGAAGGGCGTCAACAACAGCAGGCCCAGGGCATCGCCAGCCCACCACAGCAGCCAGAGTGTCAGGTAGCCGGTATCCGCGCGCCCAAGCACCAGGTACACGCCCGCGCCCGCCAGCGCGGCCAGCGCGGAGGCCAGCAAGGGGCCGAACAGCAGGAAATAGGCCCCGTTGC
>DATHUT010000118.1:0-3019 GCA_035462005.1 Gammaproteobacteria bacterium
GTGGATACCCTGAGTCGCCTGTTTCGCGAGCAGGACGGTCCCATCCCGAACCCGCGCGCCTTCCTGGATCGCGCCCTGGCGCGTGCCCACGAACAGGTGGTGCGGGTGGGCCAGGCCCAGCAGCCACCCATCGAGCCGCGCACCACCTGCGTGGCCTGCCTGGTGCAGGGCCGCTCCGCCTGGTGGGCCCACGTGGGCGACAGCCGCCTGTACCTGCTGCGTGATGGCCAGCTCCTGCTCCGCACCCGCGACCATGCCTATGTGGACGAACTGTTGCAGCGTGGCGAGATCAACGAGGCCGAGGCCCGTCATCACCCCATGCGCAACAGTGTGAGCCAGTGCCTGGGCGGCAGTAGCAGCCTGCCCGAGGCCAGTTTCGGTCAGATCGACGAACTGCACCGCAATGACGTCCTGCTGCTCTGTTCCGACGGCCTGTGGGCGGCACTACCCGAAAACCTGCTCCTGAACCTTTACGACAAGCCGGATCTCAACCGGGCGCTGGAAAAACTGGCCGAGGACGCCGAGCATGCCAGTTATCCGCGCAGCGACAACATCAGCGCCGTCGCCCTGCGCTGGCTGGAGCACAAGGCAGCACGGCCCGACGCCGTGCCGGCGCGCGAGAAAGCGGAACCCCAGGATCCCCTCGATGCCGCCATTGACGAGATCCAGCGTGCCATCGCCGAGTATGGCGGTGAACTGGAGCCCGGGCGCAAATAGCCGCCGTTCCCCGCGACACGATCCGTTATACTGGGCGGGTTTTCATCATACCGCCCCGAAGGATATCCCCATGCGTCCCAGCGAACGCGCGCCCGATGCCATGCGCTCCGTCAAGATCACCCGTCACTACACCAAGCACGCCGAGGGTTCGGTGCTCATCGAGTTCGGTGATACCAAGGTGCTGTGCACCGCCTCGGTGGAAGAGCGGGTGCCGGGTTTCCTGCGTGGCAAGGGCCAGGGCTGGATCACCGCCGAATACGGCATGCTGCCCCGTTCCACCGGCAGTCGCATGGACCGCGAGGCGGCGCGCGGTAAACAGGGCGGACGCACCATGGAGATCCAGCGCCTCATCGGCCGTTCCCTGCGAGCCGTGGCGGACCTGAAGGCCCTGGGCGAGCGCAGCATCACCATCGACTGCGATGTCATTCAGGCCGATGGCGGCACCCGTACCGCGAGTATCACCGGCGGCTATGTGGCGCTGGCCGACGCCGTTGCCCACTTGCGCAAGGAAGGCCTGATCAACAGCGATCCCCTGCGTCAGTACGTGGGCTCCGTCTCGGTGGGCATCTACCAGGGCACGCCGGTGCTGGACCTGGATTATGCCGAGGACTGTAATGCCGAGACGGACATGAACGTGGTCATGAACGATGCCGGTCAGTTCATCGAGGTGCAGGGTACGGCGGAAGGACACCCCTTCTCCCAGGACGAATTGAACGCCATGTTGACGCTGGCCAAGAAGGGCATCGGCGAGTTGATCGAACGGCAGCGGGCGGCGCTGGCGGAATGAGCAAGATCGTGCTGGCCAGCAACAACCCGGGCAAGGTGCGGGAGTTCAATGAACTGCTCGCCGGCGCGGACTTGCAGGTGGTGCCGCAGTCGGAATTCGGCGTGCCCGAAATCGAGGAAACCGGTCTGACCTTCGTGGAGAATGCCATCCTCAAGGCGCGTAATGCCGCCGCCCACACCGGCCTGCCCGCCATCGCCGACGACTCGGGCCTGGAGGTGGACGCCCTGCGCGGCGCGCCGGGGATCTACTCGGCCCGTTATGCCGGCACGGGTGCCAGCGACGAGGCGAACCTGCGCAAGTTGCTCGCGACATTGCAGGATGTCCCGGAGGCGCAACGCACGGCGCGTTTCCAGTGCCTCATGGTGTACATGCAGCACGAACTGGATCCCACACCACTGATCTTCCAAGGCACCTGGGAAGGGCGCATCCTGCCCGAACCCCGGGGCGACAACGGCTTCGGCTATGATCCGGTGTTCTACGTGCCGGAACAGGACTGCGCCTCCGCCGAGCTGTCAGCAGAGGTGAAGAACCGTCTCAGCCACCGCGGCCAGGCCCTGCGGGCGCTGGTGGTGGCGTTGAAGTCGGGGGCTTGAGACTTCATATTGTTATCACCGTAAAGGCGCAAAGTACGCAAAGGGAATCTCGAGTATTCAGGCTTACGCAAATGCGTGAGCGCCGCATCCCGTATATCGTCATCCTTGCACATGCCGTCATCCCGGCGAAGGCCGGGATCCATTCCCCCACCATAGGCGCTGGATTCCGGCATGCGCCGGAATGACCGTATAAATGCAAGTCTCAATAGTTGCGATTTTCTCCGCGTACTTTGCGCCTTTGCGGTGAATCGGTTTTCCGCCCAGACTAGCCAGATGTCCATGCCATGACCCCCATGTTCCACTTCACCTCCACCCCGCCGCTGGCGCTCTACATCCACATCCCCTGGTGCGTGCGCAAATGCCCCTACTGTGATTTCAATTCCCACGAAGCGAAGTCGGGACTGCCGGAACGGGAGTACGTGGCGGCGCTGTTGCGCGACCTGGAGCAGGAACTGCCGGCGGTATGGGGTCGCGTGGTGGACACGGTGTTCATCGGCGGTGGCACGCCGAGCCTGTTCTCCCCGGAAAGCATCGATGCCCTGCTGGCCGGAGTGCGGGCACGCGTGACCCTGAAGCCGGATGCAGAGATCACCCTGGAGGCCAACCCGGGCACCCTGGAGCAGGGCCGCTTCGCCGAGTTCCGCGCCGCCGGCATCAATCGCCTGTCCATCGGTGTGCAGAGTTTTCGCGATGACGCCTTGCAGCGCATCGGCCGCATTCATGACCGGCGTGCCGCCATCCGCGCCGCCGAGGCTGCCCATGATGCGGGCCTGGACAATTTCAACCTGGACCTGATGTTCGGTCTGCCGGACCAGACCCTGGACCAGGCGCTGGAGGATCTTTGTACCGCCGTGGCCCTGGAGCCGGCGCATTTGTCCTGGTATCAGCTCACCATAGAGCCCAATACCTGGTTCGCCCACCA
>DATHUT010000119.1:0-3830 GCA_035462005.1 Gammaproteobacteria bacterium
AGAGGCTATGTGCGCCTGCAGGAAAGTGGCGCGGGTCCCTGGCACCTGCGCAATGCCGCGGGCGAACCGGCGCGCTTCGCCGCCCATGAATTTCACTATTCCAGCCTGGAAAACCTGGAAGGTCCCAGGGATTTTGCCTACCGGGTATTGCGTGGCACCGGTATCGACGGCGAACATGACGGCCTGATGCTGCACAATCTGCTGGCCTGTTACGCTCACCTGCGCCACACCCGGCAGAATCCCTGGATCACCCGCTTCGTGGACTTCGTCCGCGCGCACAAGAACCGAAACACAAATTTACCCAAAGCTGAATGACACTGATTTATGCCCAGAGCCCCGTCATCCCGGCGAATGCCGGGATCCATTAATTCACTGCAGATGCGGGTTCTGGATTCCGGCCTGCGCCGGAATGACGAAAAAAAGCCTTCTGCCACGAGTCAGTACGATTCATCCAAAGCCCGTTTTTGACGCCAAGACGAGAGGAGCACAATGATCACCATCACGCCACGCGCCGCCGAACAGATTCGCACTTCCGCCAAACAGGGCAACATGATCGGCATGCCCCTGCGCATTGCCTGCCAGAAACTACCCGATGGCAGTTTCCACTATGCTCTGGGCTTCGACGACCAGAGCCAGCAGGGGGATGAGACCTATACCTCCGAAGGAATCGACCTGGTGGTAAACGCCGTCAGCAACCCGCTGCTGAGCGGCACCATCATCGACTATGTGGAACTGGAACCGGGCAAATTCGAAATCATTTTCGTCAATCCCAACGACCCCAACTACAAACCGGCGGAATAGCCTGGATACCGGAGGGAACGGCGGGTTAATCCACCTGCCGGGATGGTGGTATATTGCATGAGAAGGTCTGAGTAACCCGTCATTCCGGCAAACGCGGGAATGACGAAAACAGCTCAGAGATTCCATAATCACCGGTATCGACAGTGGCGGTCGTCCATGAGCAGTGAATCCAAATCAGTCCCCGGGTCCCCGGCCCCGTCGCGGGAAGGCGAATTTCCCGCCGACTGCCTGCGTGGCAGCCAGAGCCATGGTTGCTACCTGCAGGCCCCGTTGGCGGCCCTGGCCTTCCTGTTGCTGCTGCTCGAAGGGATCAACCTGATCGCCCTGTTGGGCGAGGCCACGCCCGCCACCGGCCTGGTGGTCCTGCATCTGCTGCTGACCCTGCTCGCCCTGGGCCTGGTGGGCATCGTGTTCTATGTGGCGCGGCGCGACCTGCAACGGCCACTCAACCATGTGCGCGCCTGGGCCCAGCAGATGCGCAATGGCCAGCTGTCCGCCCGCATCCCTGCCCGATCCTCGGGAGAATTCTCTGTTTTAGCTCAAGATATCAATAATTTATCTGATAAACTTGAGACGCTTTCTCTCGACATGCAGACGCAAGTGGAGCAGCAGACCCACCGCATCCAGCTCAAGACCCACTCCCTGGAGATCCTCTATGACGTGGCCGCCAGCATCAACGCCTCGCGAGATCTCGACGACCTGCTCACCCGCTTTCTGCACACCCTGAAGGATGTGGTCCATGCCGAGGCCGCCACCGTGCGCATGCTCACCGACGATGGCCAGATGCGCCTGCTGGCCCACACCGGCCTGGACGCGGCAGTCGTCGCCGAGGAGGCCCTGGTGCCCGTGAACCGCTGCCTGTGCGGCCAGGCCCTGCAGGAAGGCGCGGTGCTGTCCCAGGAGGACACCCGCCCCTGCAGCAAGTTTGCCGGGCGTTCCTTCTTCCCCGGCGGCGAACTGGAAATGATCGCCGTGCCGCTCCAGTACCGCGGCAAGGTGCTGGGGGTCTACAACCTGTTCACCAGCGAGAAGGACCTGGTGCGCCGCGAGGACATGCAGGAACTGCTCACCAGCATCGGCCACCACCTGGGCATGGCCATCGAGAAGTCGCGCCTGGACGAAGAAGCCAATCTGCTGTCCATCATGGAGGAGCGCACCCGCCTCGCCCACGAGCTGCATGACTCGCTGGCGCAGAGCCTGGCCAGCCTCCGTTTCCAGGTACGCGTACTGGATGAAACCCTGCACGAAGGCCGCGAAGAGGCCCTGTGGGAAGAGCTGGAACGCATCGAGAACAGCCTCGACGAGGCCTACATCGAACTGCGCGAACTGATCGCCCATTTCCGCGCCCCCATGGACAAGCGCGGCCTCATCCCCGCCGTGGAACAGGCGGTCAAGCGCTTCCGCCGCGAGACCGACATCCACACCTTCCTGCAGCAGGAATGGACCAACGCCGCCCTGCCCGTCGACACGGAAATGCAGGTGCTGCGCATCATCCAGGAATCCCTCGCCAACATCCGCAAGCACAGCCAGGCCAACACCGTGCGCGTCATGCTCAAGGCACTGCCCGGCAACGAGTACCAGGTGCTGGTGGAGGATGACGGCGTAGGCATGGGCGAGCCGGTCAGCGGCGCCCCCGGCGAGCATGTGGGCCTGAAGATCCTCCAGGAACGCGCCAGCCGTATCGGTGGCAAGCTGCGCATCGAAAGCGAGCCCGGCGAGGGCACCCGCATCCTGCTGCGCTTCAGTCATCCGTCCAAGACAGCTGAGCAGCCCATCACCCTCACCCCGAGAGCCCTGCCATGAGCCTGCGCATCCTGCTGGTCGACGACCACACCCTGTTCCGGGTGGGACTCCAGGGCCTGCTGGCCCACCGCGGCATCGAGATCGTCGCCGCCGTCGGCGACGGCCGCGAGGGCCTGCGCCTGGCCGACGAACTCAAGCCCGACGTGGTGCTGCTGGACATGCGCATGCCGGAACTGAATGGCATCGAGATGCTGCGCGAGCTGCGCAATCGCGGCTTCGACAAACCCATCGTCATGCTCACCACCAGCACCGAGGAGCGCGACCTGGTGGAATCCCTGCGCAGTGGCGCCCAGGGCTATCTGCTCAAGGACATGGAACCGGATGAACTGGTGCTGGCCCTGCGCGATATCGTCAAGGGCAAGACCGTGGTAGCGCCCGACCTGGCACCGGTACTGGCCCGGGTGGTCCAGGGTGACGGCCTGGAAACCCTGAAGGAAAGCCCCTTCGCCGACCTGACACCCCGTGAGCACGAGATCCTCTGCCTGCTGGCCGAGGGCCAGAGCAACAAGGTCATCGGCCGCAACCTCGGCATCTCCGATGGCACCGTAAAGCTGCACGTGAAGGCCATCCTGCGCAAGCTGGGCGTGCATTCCCGCGTCGAGGCGGCGGTGATCGCCGTGGAACAGGGGCTGCGCGACAACGGCAAGGAACCCGTTTCGCGCGCGGCGGAATGAACGGACATCATATTCACCGCGTCCGTCATGCCGGCGCATGCCGGCATCCATGTCTCTGAGCCATCTGGATTCCGGCATTCGCCGGAATGACGAAAAAGGATTGATCAGAGGCTTCTGGAATTCTTTGCGTCTTTGCGATGATGACATTCAGTCAAACAAGAGAAACCCATGCAACGCTTTCGTGACCTGGTCGCCGCCAGCCTGGAACAGATCGAGGAACTGTTTCCCTGGGATCTGGAAGACCGCCTGGCCGAGGAACCCGAACTGCTGCTGCTCGACGTGCGCGAACCCTACGAGTTCGATGCCATGCACATTGAGGGCGCCATCAACGTGCCGCGCGGCATCCTCGAGACCGCCTGCGAATACGGCTTCGAGGAAACCGTGCCGCGCCTGGTGGAGTCCCGCGACCAGGACGTGATCGTCATCTGTCGTTCCGGCAACCGCAGTGCGCTCGCGGCAGCGGTCATGAAGCAGATGGGTTACCGCAACCCGATTTCCCTCAAGACCGGCATGCGCGGATGGAGCGATTCGGAAATGCCCATGGTGGATGCC
>DATHUT010000120.1:0-13411 GCA_035462005.1 Gammaproteobacteria bacterium
GCAGCTGGGCCTTGGGGTTGGGGAAGTAGACGCGCACGTCCTGCCCCTGGTGGCTGTAATACACACCGCCGCACATGGCTACACCGACTGCCGGTGACCATGGGGTTTCCAGGCCGGGGCGATGACATTGGGCATGCTGGATCGGCCCAACAGGCGCGCCGGGGCGAGGGTGAATTCCCCGAAGCGGCGATTGATGTCATCCATGACGGTGTTGCGTTTGGGTTCGGCCACGGGCGCGGCGAACAGGTCGCCCTGGCGCGGCACGGGCTGCGGGTCGAGGGCGGTGACCTGCACCTGATGCACGCCTTCGCCGTGCCAGTGGCGGCGTAGCACCTCGCGGCACAGGGTCATGATCAGGCGACCGTCGGCCATGGCCTGCGCGCTGTGCGGCTTGTCGCCGAGCCAGCCGTCGCGGGTGCGCAGGGCGACCAGGAAACGGCTCGCCACCATGTCGTGGCGGCGCAGGCGCGCGCCCACCTTCTCGCTCATGTGCAATAGATAGGTAAGAATCACTTCGCGATCACGCGTGTCCGGCGGCATCACCTTGCCGTGGCCGATGGACTTGGGCGGCGGCACGTTCACCTGCACCGGGTCCGGATCCTCGCCCTGGCACATGTACCAGATGCGCCGCCCCGGGTTGCCGAAGCGACGCGCCAGCACGCTGATGGGCAGTCGCGCCATGTCGCCGCAGGTATGCACGCCATGCTGGGCGAGGAAGCCACCGATGCCGCCGGCGATGCCACACAGTTCGGTGACTGGCACCGGCGCCAGCCGCTGGCGCGCCTCCCAGGGCGGGATGACGGTGTAGCCGTTGGGCTTGACCAGCTTGGCGGCGTACTTGGCGGTGGTCTTGTCGCCGGACAGGCCGATGGAGCAGAGCAGGCCCGAGGCCGCGAACACGGCGCGCTGCGCCTGGCGCGCGATCCGTTCGGGCGTGCCCAGGCGCTGGCAGCGGGTGATATCGAGGAAGGCCTCGTCCACGGAAAACACCTCCAGGTCGGGACTGACGGCCTGCAGCGCATCCATGATGGCGGAGGAGGTGGCGGCATAGCGCTTCGGGTCGGCCGGGCACTGGATCAGCTCCGGGCAGCGTTCACGAGCCTCCTTCAGGCGCATGCCGGTGCGGATGCCGAAGGCGCGCGCCTCGTAGGAGCAGGTGATGATGCAGGTGCCCTGCAGGCCATTGGTGATGGCCACCGGCCGGCCACGCCACTCGGGGCGGTCGCGCTGCTCGATGGAAGCGAAAAAGGCGTTCATGTCCACCAGTAGGATGGCGCGCTCCCAGGGGCGGGCTGCTGCGGGCATTCTAAATGTTCTCCAAATGTTCTCCTTCCGGCAGTGTAGAGCAAAAAAAGGGGACAGACCACGGTTTTCCGGTTTTCCCGGAAAACCGTGGTCTGTCCCCAATAAAAAAACAATTAAATACAGATGGTTATGTAATAAACCTCATTTAGTTTTAATGTTTTAGCGCCCCATGTCACGGCCGATGGAGCCTCCCAGGATAACTCCGGCGACAGTGGCCGCGTCCTTGCCGCGGCCCTTGCCCATCTCGCTGCCGATCACCCCGCCGATGATGCCGCCGAGGATCATCGGGGTATGGGACTGGTAGTGACCGCTGGCCACATGACCATAGGATGGGCCACGATCGTACTGGTATTGCGGTGCATTGCGGTACTGGTGGCGCGGCGGCTGTACCACCACGACCCGCTCCCGCACCGGCGGCGCATGGTAGTAGTGATGGTGCACCACTTCACGCTTGCGCTGCTTGTACTTCGGATGCCGTTCATACACCGGGTGGTGCTGCTGGTAGGCAGGCGCATGCCCACCGTAGTAGTGGTTGTTGACGTAGCGGTCGGCCATGGCCAGGGGCGTCAGGGTCAACAGTGCACCGCCCAGGACCGTGCCGATGAGGGTTTTCTGGATCTTGTTCATGGTCTGTCTCCTTTCATCTGATCCGGTTCCGGCCTTTGCTGTGCCGAATCGGTTACCAGCGGTCTTGCTGGATGGTTGCAGGCTAGCAATGGCAAGCTGAATGGCGCCTGAACGGGATCAAAAACATGCGGACCCCGCCCCTACGGCGAATGGTGAGGCAACGCCCTTGTATGGTTCAGGCCCGGTTCAGTTCACGTCCTCTACCCTGTGACGACCATGAAACGGGTTGTATGATCCCCACAGGTACTTTCGGGATACACGGAATGCGCATGAGGTTTTTTCTGCTGCTGGTATTGCTGGCCGGCCTGCTGCCGGCGACGCAGGCCGCGCCGGCGTTCGCACCGACCCTGTCGCCGCCCGCCCTGCTGCTGGCCCGCAACGACCGGCGCGATGCGGACCCGGGCCTGGCGGCCGCGGCGGCCGAGGCGCGGCGCCGTACCGGCGGCCAGGTGCTGTCCGCCGAGCGCTATCCGGCCAACGGCGAGACGCGCTACCGCATCAAGGTGCTCACCCCCGACGGCCGGGTGCGCATCCTGAACCTGGAAGCGCGTTGAGCATGCGCATCCTGCTCATCGAGGACGAGGCGGCGCTGCGCAACAACCTGCAGGAACGGCTGCGGCACGAAGGCCATGTGGTGGACGTCGCCACCGATGGCGAGGAAGGCCTGTATGCCGGCAGCGAATACCCCATCGATGTCGCCGTGGTGGACCTGGGCCTGCCGAAACTCCCGGGTATCGAGGTCATCCGCCAGCTGCGCGCCCGGGGCAGGACCTTTCCCATCATTATCCTCACCGCGCGCGACCGTTGGCAGGACAAGGTGGAAGGGCTGGAGGCGGGCGGCGACGACTACCTGGTCAAGCCCTTCGAGGTGGAGGAACTGCTGGCGCGCCTGCGTGCCCTGGTACGGCGTGCCGCCGGCTGGACCCGGGCCAGCCTGCAGTGCGGGCCGCTGGTGCTGGACACTACGGCCCAGGCGCTACAGCGCGACGGCGAAGCGGTGGAGCTGACCGGCTACGAATACCGCGTGCTCGAATACCTGATGCTGCACAGCGGCGAGGTGGTGTCCAAGACCGAACTCACCGAGCACCTGTACGAAGAGGACGCCGATCGCGACAGCAATGTCATCGAGGTGTTCATTCGCCGCCTGCGCGCCAAGCTGGACCCGGACGGCACGCTCAATCCCATCGAAACCCTGCGCGGCCGCGGCTATCGCTTCACCCTGGCGCGGGGCGAGAACTGATGCACTCGCTCTATGCGCGCGTCACCCTGGCGGCGCTGCTGGTGCTGGCCCTGTTCCTCGGCCTGGCGGGCTGGACCCTGGAGCGCGCCTTCCGCGATTCCGCCAGCGCCGCGGTGCAGGAACGCCTGCAGGCCCAGATCTACGGCCTGCTGGCGGCGGCGGACCTGGATGCCGACGATCGCCTGGTCCTGCCCGAGCGTCTGCCGGAGGAGCGTTTCCAGCGCCCCGGTTCCGGTCTCTACGCGCAGGTGTTGCAGCACAGCGATGCGGCGATCGTCTGGCGTTCTCCCTCGCAGTTGCTGCAGGACCTTCCCGATCCGCCCCCGCTGCCGCCGGGGGAGTGGCGTTTCCGGCATGTGCCGGTGGACGGCAACGGTGAAGGGTTCCAGCTGGCCTTCGGCGTGCGCTGGGAGCAGGAGTCGTCCAGCCTGGATTTCACCTTCAGCGTCACCGAGGACCCGGCCAACTACCAGGCCCAGCTGGCGGAGTTTCGCCACAGCCTGTGGACCTGGTTTACCGCCCTGGCGCTGGGCCTGCTGCTGGCCCTGGTGCTGGTGCTGCGTTGGGGCCTGCGGCCTGTGCGCCAGGTGGAGCGCGACCTGGCGGCGGTGGAGGCGGGCACCCGCGAAGACCTCGGTGGTCACTATCCGCGCGAACTGCGCGGCCTCACCGACAACCTCAACGCCCTGCTGCGCAGCGAGCGCGGCCGCCTGCAACGCTACCGCGACGGCCTCGCCGACCTGGCCCACAGTCTCAAGACCCCGCTCGCCATCCTGCGCGGTGGGCAGGATGCGCAGGCGAGCCGGGAGGAGATCCAGGACCTGATCCGTGAACAGACCGGGCGCATGGACCAGCTCGTCGCCTACCAGCTGCAGCGCGCCGCCACCTCGGGGCGCAGCGCCCTGCTGCAGCCGGTGCCCATCGCGCCGCTGCTGGAACGCCTGCGGCAGAGCCTGGGCAAGGTATATGGCCAGCGCGGGCTGCAACTGGAACTGCGGATCGATTCGGAGCTGCACCTGCGCGCCGACGAGGCGGACCTCATGGAGCTGTGCGGCAATCTGCTCGACAACGCCTGCAAATGGGCCAGGACACGCGTGCTGATCCAGGCCGCGCCACGCGCGGACGGGGCGGGGCTGGAACTCCAGGTGGAGGACGATGGCCCGGGTATCCCCGAGGATCAGCGCGATGCCGTGCTCGGCCGCGGCGTGCGTGTCGACAGCACCATGCCCGGCCAGGGTATCGGCCTGGCGGTGGTGTGCGACATCGTTACCGCCTATGGCGGGGCGGTGAGCATCGACCAGAGTCCCGGGCTGGGCGGAGCGCGCGTTCGGGTGCAATTGCCGGGGTAGGGCAATACTGCGGTATATGCCACAGTAGCTGCGGGATATGCCGCACTTCTGGATGTTTTTCCTGCTCGCTCCTCTAACCGGAGGACCTCTGTCCATCCCCGTCCGCGTCATTTCCGCGTCGATGAGAATCCATAAGGGGAGCACGGATCAGTTGTATTTCCGTCATGCCGGCGTATGCCGGCATCCAGAAGAATCAGAGACATGGATGCCGGCATGCGCCGGCATGACGGGGTAATCCGGATGCCCGCATTCGCGAGCATGACGGCTACCCGACCTTCCCTTGCCGATATGGCTGCCCGCTGGCACGCCGCCTGCAGTAAAGAACGGCAATGTTATTGCGTGCTGCGGATTTTGCCGTGCCCGGGGTGCCGGTGGAGGAATCGTCACTGCGGCGGTTGGTTCGCCTTGCGGTGGTGCTGGGCCTGCACTGCCTGTTGCTGCTGGCCCTGTGGCAGCTGCAGCAGCGACCGGCGCCGGAGCCCGAGCCGATCCGCATGGCGGTGCGGGTGATCGAGCGGCCGGCGCCGGCGACGGAACAGGAGACCGTGACCCAGGTGCCGGATGTACCCGTGGAACCGGCACTGGCCCCGCCTGTACGCCCTCCCGAGCCGCGACCCGTGACCTTGCGCGAGCCGGTGGCTACGCCCGCGCCCCGGCCTGTCGTGCCTGTGGCGCCGGCCCCGCCACCGCCGGAGGCCCCACCGGCGCGCCCCCCCGCAGCCCCGGTGCTGACGGCGGTGCGCTTCGATGCGGCCTATCTCAATAACCCCGCGCCTGCTTATCCGCGCGCATCGCGGCGCCGCGGCGAGCAGGGCCGGGTACTGCTGCGGGTGCAGGTGAACGCGCGCGGCCTGCCGGAGCAGGTGGAGATCCACAAGGGCAGTGGCTATGCGCGCCTGGACGCAGCCGCGCGCGAGGCGGTACAAGGCTGGCGTTTCGTGCCGGCGCGGCGCGGCGACGAGGCCATCGCCGCCAGCGTACTGGTGCCCATCCTGTTCCAGATGGAATGATGGTTTATGAATGCTTACCCATACCGCTCCTACAGGTGCAATTTTGCAATGATTGAGGAACGAGTGATTCCTGAATGGTGAATGATGAACACAGTATCGGGCGTTGAACACTTCTGGACCCAGGCCGACCTGGTCATCCAGCTCACGGCGGCGGCATTGCTGCTGATGTCGGTACTGAGCTGGTACATCATCGTCGGCAAGGCGGTGGCCCAGTGGCGCTACCGGCGTGCCACGGCACGTGCCCTCAAGGAATTCTGGCAGGCGGAATCGCGCAGCACGGCGCTGGAGTCCATCCGCGCCGCCGATGGCAGCGGGGTGTTCTCGGGCGTGGCCACCGACGCGGTGCTTGCCGCCCAGGCCTGGGAGGAGCAGTCCGCCGCGGGCATCGGCGCCGGCGTGGATGCCAGCGAATTCATCGGCCGCACCTTGCAGCAGTCCATTGTCTTCGCCCAGGCGCGGGTGGAGCGCGGCCTCACCAGTCTCGCCTCGGTGGGCGCTACGGCACCCTTCGTCGGCCTGTTCGGCACCGTGTGGGGCATCTACCATGCGCTCATTGCCCTGTCGGGAGCGTCCCAGGTAGTGCTCGACAAGGTGGCGGGACCGGTGGGCGAGGCGCTGATCATGACGGCGGCGGGCCTGTTCGTGGCCATCCCCGCAGTGCTGGCCTACAACGCCTTCACGCGCGCCAACCGCCTGGTGCTGGCGCAGCTGGACGGCTTCGCCCACAGCCTGCATGCCTACCTGGTGGCCGGCGTGCGCCTGGATCGTGGGGGCACGGTGACACCGCTGCGCGCCATGACCCGGCAACCGGGATAAGCCATGGCCTTCCGCTACAACGACAGTCCGGTGAGCAGCGGCCAACCCATGGCGGAGATCAACATGATCCCGCTGGTGGACATCATGCTGGTGTTGCTGGTCATCTTCATCATCACCGCGCCGTTGTTTCACCAGGCCCTGCCCATCGACCTGCCGCGGGTGGAGGCCAGCCCGGTGGAGGAGGAGCCCCGCACCCTTCAGGTGGCCCTTGATGCCAAAGGCACTCTGTTCGTCGAAGGCGAGCGTCTGGCCCGCGTGGAATTCGATGCGCGGCTGGCGACCCTGGCACAGACGGCCGGACCCGCGCCGGAACTCCACCTGCACGCCGATCGCGCCACCCGCTACGAACGCGTCGCCGAGGTGATGGCCGCGGCGCAGCAGGCCGGCATCCATCGCATCGCTTTCATGACCGATCCGAACGCTAATCGAGTGCCCTGAGAACTTGTATCTCACCCGCCTCTTCAGGGAAGATAGGGTCGCCACCGAATGACACATGCATAAGAACCGCCATTCCCGCGCATGCGGGAATCCAGAATACAGTAGCATCAGAGCCTACTGGGTCTCTGCGTTCACGGGGATGATCTAATACCGGTTACCGGGATGGATACGTGTCATTCGGGCGGATTCGGTTTCCCCGAGGAGCATTCATGCCCGATGCCACAGCCGCCATCACGCCAGAACAGGCCGGTACCCTGGCCGGCCTGTTCCGCGAGCGAGTGCGGCGCTCACCCGATGCGGTGGCCTACCGCCAGTATGACGTTGCCAGGCAGGCCTGGGTCGGCAGCACCTGGCGTGAGGTGGCCACGGAGGTGGCGCGCTGGCAGCAGGCCCTGCTGAAGGAAGACCTGCAGCCCGGCGACCGGGTGGCGGTAATGCTGCGCAACTGTCGTGAATGGGTGGTGTGCGACCAGGCCTGCGCGGGCCTGGGCCTGGTGAGCGTACCTCTCTATACCGACGACCGTCCGGAAAATATCGCTTATATCCTTCAGGAGGCCGGCGTCAAACTGATGGTGGTGGAGGGGCGCCTGCAGTGGAGGCGGTTGCTGGAGGTGCGCGGCCGGCTCAATTCCCTGCGGCGCATCATTTCGTTGCAGACCATCGATGCCGATGACAAACCCGACGATGATCGGCTCGATGCCCTGTCCGACTGGCTGTTCGGCCTGCAGGGCGAGCTGCAGGTCCGCGAGGCCGAGCCCGACGAACTGGCTACCATCGTCTACACTTCCGGCACCACGGGACGGCCCAAGGGGGTCATGCTCAGCCACCGCAACCTGCTGTTCAATGCCCATGCCGCCAGCCTGTGTGCCGACTTCAACGAAGACGACCTGTTCCTGTCCTTCCTGCCGCTGTCCCATACCCTGGAACGCACCGGTGGCTACTACCTGCCCATGCTCGTGGGTGCCCAGGTGGATTACGCCCGCTCCGTGCAGACCCTGGCCGATGACCTGCGCCAGTTGCAGCCCACGGTGCTCATTTCCGTGCCGCGCATCTACGAGCGGGTCTATGGGCGCATCCAGGCGGGCCTGAAGGAGAAGTCACCCTTGGCCCGGCGCCTGTTCGCGCTCACCGTGGCGGTGGGCTGGCGGCGCTTCGAGCGCGACCAGGGCCGCGCCCGCTGGAGTCCCGCTCTGTTGCTGTGGCCGCTGTTGCATCGCCTGGTGGCCGCCAAGGTGCTGGCGCGCCTGGGCGGCCGGCTACGCTATGCGGTGTGCGGCGGGGCGCCCCTGCCGCCGCCCATTGCGCGTTTTTTCATTGGGCTGGGTCTGCCGGTGTTCCACGGCTATGGAATGACCGAATCCAGTCCCGTGGTCAGCGTCAACCGCCCGGAAGACAACGTCCCCGCCAGCATCGGCACGCCCCTGCCGGGTGTGGAGGTGCGCATCGGCGAACAGGACGAACTGCTCACCCGCAGTCCCGCGGTGATGCTGGGCTACTGGAATAATGTGGAGGCCACCGCTGTCGCCATCGACGCCGAGGGCTGGCTGCACAGCGGCGACAAGGCACGCATGGACGAGGCGGGGCACCTGTACATCACCGGCCGCATAAAGGAGATCATCGTGCTCGGCAATGGCGAGAAGGTGCCACCGGCGGACATGGAAATGGCCATCGCCCTCGATCCGCTCTTTGATCAGGTGATGGTCCTGGGAGAAGGACGTTCCTGTCTCGCTGCCCTGCTGGTACTCAATCCCGAGGAATGGAACGTGCTGGCCGAAGAACTGGAGGTGGATCCGCGCAGTGAGGAAAACCTGAACAGTCGCTTCGTGGAGAAGGCCCTGCGCGCGCGTGTCTCCCGCCAGCTGAAAGAGTTCCCGGGCTATGCCCAGGTGCGGAGACTGATCCCGACCCTGGAGCCCTGGACCGTTGAGGATGGGCTGATGACACCGACCCTGAAAATGAAACGGGAGCGGATCCTGGAGCAGTTTTCCGCACGCATCGAGTTGCTGTATGAAAGCAAAAGGGATTGACGGAACCAGTCAGCAGGATTCAATCGACCTCCTGTAGGAGCGAGCTCTGCCCGCGAAGGTTCGCGGCCATGCCCCAGGGCAGCCTCTCGGCGCAAGCGCCTCACCTTCAGGCCGCTCCTACAACACCATCAGGTATCGCCATGCCTGCCTGGTTCAGTGACCTGGTAGTTTTTGGTAACGAGGGACCCTATACTTTTCACTATTCTGCCAGCTGGTTGATCAACCAGACCGGGAATGGATCCGGTACTCTCGCGGAGAAAGACATGCATACTAATTACAAGAAGCGAGCTTTTCCTTTTGCCATCGTCGCCGCTCTTGGTGGCGCCCAGCCTGCCCATGCCTTCGAGTTCAGCGCCCATGAGGGCGAACTGACCGGCAGTTTCGATACTACCGTTTCCCTTGGCGCCCTGTGGCGCATGCAGGACCGCGACGCGGCCCTGGTGAGCATCGCCAATGGCGGTACTTCACGTGACCCCAATGCCGATGACGGTAACCTGCTCTATGACCGCGGCGACCTCATATCCGCCGTGCTCAAGGCCACCCACGACCTGGAACTCGACTATCGCAATTTCGGGGCCTTTCTGCGTGCCTATTATTTCTATGACGAGGCAACCATGAACGAGGATGGCATAAGCCGGGATGCACGCCATGAAATCGGCCGTGACGCCGAGATCCTGGATGCCTATGTGCGCGCCTCCTTCGATGTGGGTGGACGAGACCTCAGCCTGCGCCTTGGTCGTCAGGTGGTGAACTGGGGCGAGAGCACCTTCATTCTCAATGGCATCAATGTACTCAATCCGGTCAATGTCATCCGCTTGCGCATACCGGGCTCCGAACTGCGCGAAGGCCTGATGCCCACCAATATGGTATGGGTCTCGCGGGAGCTGAGCGATACCCTGTCCCTGGAAGCGGTATGGATGGCCGAATGGGAAGAGACCGAAATCGATCCGGCGGGGACCTTCTTCAGCACCAATGATTTCGTCGGGGTCGGGGGCACCAATGCCTACACGGGTTTCGGCCGGCGCAACGATGCCAATGGCGATGCGGGGGTGTTCCCGCTCAACCCGGATGCCGCCCTCTGGGCGCCGCGCTCCGCCGACCGCAAGGCCTCTGACAGCGGCCAGTATGGCCTGGCCCTGCGCGCCTTCGTGCCGGAGCTCAATTACACGGAGTTCGGATTCTATTTCGTGAACTACCACAGCCGAACGCCGTTCGTGTCGGGCTATCGCGGCGGCCTCACGGCGGCGGGCACGATTTCCAGTGACCTGACGGCACCGCAGCAGGGTGCATTGACCGCTGCCGGTGTGCCGGCCTTTGCCACGGGTATTTCCGGTTGTTCGGTGATCGACATTCCCACTTTCGGCGCCCTGCACACGGCTGCCAATATAGGCGCACTGGCCACGGTGCTGGGTGGGGATGTCGCCAGTGCCACGGCCCTGTCCGCCCTCAATGCCACCAATGCCTCTTGTGGTTCATCGTTGCAGCAGGGTGGGGCGGGGACCTATTTCGTGGAATACCCCGAGGACATCCAGCTCATCGGTTTCAGCTTCAACACTCTGGGTCCGGCCGGCATCGCCCTGCAGGGCGAGTATTCCTACCGTCGTAACCAGCCCCTGCAGCTGCCCTCGTCGGAACTGCTGGGCGCGGCCCTGGGTATCAGTAACCAGCTCACCAGCACCGACGCGGTCGAGGCGGCCAGTGTGCCCTATGGCACCGAGGTCTCCGGCTACCGGCGCGTGAAGATGCACCAGGTGCAGGTCACCGGCACCCGTATCTTTGGCCCGACCCTGGGTGCCGAGCAACTGGTGGTGCTCGGCGAGGTGGGCTATACCTATCTCAAGCTACCCTCTGACCTGAAATTCGCCGCCTCCGGTTGCCATATGCCCCAGCCCGGTTCCTCGGTGGCCGCTTCCTTCGGTTCCACCTCCACGGACTGCTTCATGACCAGTGATTCCTGGGGCTATCGCCTGGTGAGCCGGCTCGACTATCCCAATGCCATCGGCGCGGCCACGGTGTCCCCCCGGCTGGTGTTCTCCCATGACGTGAACGGCCGCAGCCCCACCTTCAACGAAGGAGCCAAGGCCCTGGTGCTGGGCATCGGTTTCAACTACCAACAGAACTGGCAGGCGGATATCGCCTACACGGCCTTCTTCGGTGGCCGCCGCCATGGCGGTACCGACCCGGTCAGCAGCCCGGCCGCCGGTTTTCCGCCTGGCCAGTCCGCTGATTATGCCAGCGGTTCGAATCCTCTCAAGGACCGTGACTTTCTTGCGGCCAGCCTCAGCTATTCCTTCTGAACATCGCCGCATACCAGGAGACTTGCCCATGTCCAGAACCCGTTCCCTGCACCGCGCCACCCTGGTGTCGCTCGTGGTGCTTGCCAGTACGACCCTGTCCGCTGCCGAGTTCGGCGCGGACCTCACGCCCATGGGCGCCGAACGGGTGGGCAATGCCGCCGGCACCATCCCTGCGTGGGATGGCGGCCTGACCCAGGCACCGAGCGGCTATGTAGAGGGTGACCACTATCCTGATCCCTATGCCGATGACCAGCCCCTGTTCGTCATCAATGCCGGCAATGCGGACCAGTATGCCGAGCACCTGAGCCCCGGCCAGCGGGCCCTGCTCGAGCGCTATCCCAGCTGGAAGATGCGCGTGTTCCCGAGCCGGCGTAGCGCCGCCTTTCCCCAGGGTCACTACGACGAGACCGCCGCCAACCTGGGCGTTGCCCGCCTGCGGGAGGATGGCAACGGCATCACCGGAACCCGCGGCGGCATTCCCTTCCCCAAACCGGAGAATGGCCTGGAGGCCATCTGGAATCACCTCACCCGCTATCGCGGCGAGAGCTATGCCATGAACTGGAGCCAGGCAGCGGTGACCCGCGAGGGGAGCTACACACCGGTGCGTTTCGAATACGAATACGAATTCCACTACGGCAGCCTGGACAAGGCACCGGAGGAACGCGAACCGAACAAGCTGTTCAACTTCCTGCAGACGGTGACGGCACCGGCGCGCCTGGCCGGCCAGATTCTGCTGGTGCATGAATACCTGGACTCGCGCCAGGCCTGGACCTACAACCCCGGCCAGCGGCGCGTGCGCCTGGCGCCCAATGTGGCCTACGACAACCCGGGCACGGCGGCCGATGGCCTGCGTACCAATGACGACTTCGTCATGTTCAACGGCGCCACCGACCGCTACGACTGGGAGCTGGTCGGCAAGCGTGAACTCTACGTGCCCTACAATTCCTACCGGCTGCTGGGTAACGATGTCACCATGGACGAGGTCCTGCAGGCCGGCCATATCAATCCTGACTATGCCCGCTACGAACTGCACCGCGTCTGGGTGGTGGAGGCGCGCCTGAAAGACGGTACCAGCCATATCTACCACCGCCGCACCTTCTACATCGACGAGGACTCCTGGATGATCGTCCTGGTCGACAAGTACGACGCGCGTGACGAGCTGTGGCGGGTCTCCGAACAGCACAACATCAATTTCTACAACGTTCCCATGCATTACCCCGCGCTGGATGTGCATTACGACCTGCAATCGGGTCGCTACCTCGTCATGGGCCTGCGTAACGACGAGCCGCGGGTCTACGAACCCATCGAGCGTCGCGCCGCCCATTTCACCCCCGCCGGCCTGCGCAGCCTGGGTACACGCTGATGGCGGCCACTGTTTGAACCAGATCGTCGGGCTCGCCTTCGTCCTGTATGTGGCGCTGGTCGCGACCCTTGCCTTTTCCCCGCGCCAGGGACCGGTGCCGCCGTCTCCACAAACCCGTATCGAACAACTGCTGATGCTCGATGGCCTGGCACTGGACGAGCGCCTGGTGGTGGTTGGTGAGCGGGGGCGGATCTTTCTTTCCGAGGATGGCATGGAGTGGCGCACGGTCGCCACGCCCACCCGGGCCACCTTGACGGCGCTGGCGGCCGTCGATGGACGGCGCCTGGTGGCCGTGGGGCACGAGGAGGTGATCCTGCGCAGCGAGGACGGCGGCGAACATTGGCAGTTGGTGCACCAGGATCCCGAGGCCGATGGCCCCCTGCTGGCGGTCTGGTTCGATGCCAACGGTCATGGCCTGGCCGCCGGGGCCTATGGCCGCATATTGGAAAGCCGGGATGGTGGCACGAGCTGGCAGACGGCGGATCTCGAGTCCGGGGACCCGCACCTGAATGCCATTGCGCGCGGACCCGACGGTCGCCTGTTGATCGCCGGCGAAGCGGGTACCCTGCTGCGTTCCAGCAGCGACGGCCAGGCTTGGGAGATACTGGATTCTCCCTATGCCGGTTCCTATTTCGGACTGTTGCCCACCCCGGAGGGTGCGCTGCTGGCCTTTGGCATGCGTGGCCATCTCTACCGTTCCCGGGACGCTGGCGAGCACTGGGAAGCCATCGCCATCGACAGTGATCATTCCCTGTTCGGAGGCCGGGTACTGACCGATGGCCAGGTATTGCTGGTAGGGCAGAACGGCCTGTTGTTGCGAGAGGAAGGCGAACAGGGCTTCGTGGAAATGGAAGTCCCGAATCGTAACACCCACACCGCCGTGCTTCCCCTCGTGGATCGTGACGGGCGGGTACTGGTGGGCGAGGGCGGCGTCACACC
>DATHUT010000121.1:0-8195 GCA_035462005.1 Gammaproteobacteria bacterium
GTCACCAGGGCGCTGCCGACCTTGATCACCCAGCGCTTGCTGGCTCCGAGTTGCTGGCGGTTTTTCATGGATGTGCGGTGCGGAATGTAAAGACTGGCAAGATACCGGCTATCGGGGGTTTGCGCTAGATGGGAGGCGACGAACCCTGTCACGGCACGCCCCTGTCGGAGCGGCCTCTGGCCGCGAACGGGCGTGCCACCGATGTTCGCGGGCAGAGCCCGCTCCTACAGGTGTTATTTCTCGCCGAAACCCTTTTCTTCCAGGTCGAGCATGATGCGCTGGCACAGGGCCTCGGTACCGAGCTTGCTAAGCGCAGCAATGCGAAACACCGGGCCCTGCCAGCCCAGACCATCCACGATGGCCTGGCAATGGGCATCGCGTTCGTCCTCGGGGATGAGGTCGAGCTTGTTCAACACCAGCCAGCGTTCCTTCTCCGCCAATTCCGGGCTGTATTTCTCCAGCTCGTGAACGATGGCACGGGCCTCGGCCACCGGGTCGGAACCATCGGGCGGCAGCACATCCACCAGGTGCAACAACAGGCGCGTGCGTGCCAGGTGCTTGAGGAACTGAATGCCCAGGCCGGCACCCTCGGCGGCGCCCTCGATCAGGCCGGGGATGTCCGCCACCACGAAGCCACGATGGGGCGCCACGCGTACCACGCCGAGATTCGGGTACAGGGTGGTGAAGGGGTAATCGGCCACCTTGGGGCGGGCGGCGGACACCGCGCGGATGAAAGTCGACTTGCCGGCATTGGGCTTGCCCAGCAGGCCCACGTCGGCCAGCACCTTCAGTTCCAGGCGCAGATCGCGCTGCTCGCCGGGCGTGCCCGGCTTGGACTGGCGCGGGGCGCGATTGGTGGAGCTTTTGTAGCGCACATTGCCCAGGCCGTGAAAACCGCCCTGCGCCACCATCAGGCGCTGGCCGGCCTCCACCAGGTCGCCGATCAGCTCTTCAGTATCGACGTCGTAGACCATGGTGCCGACCGGCACGCGGATCTCCTCGTCATCGCCCTTCTTGCCGGTGCAGTTGCGACCGGAACCGTTCTCGCCACGTTGAGCCTTGTAGTTACGCTGGTAGCGAAAATCCACCAGCGTGTTGACGCTCTCGTCGGCCACCAGGTACACGCTGCCGCCATCACCGCCGTCACCACCGTCGGGGCCGCCAAAGGGGATGTACTTCTCGCGCCGGAAGCTGACGCAGCCGTTGCCGCCGTCTCCGGCTTTGACATGGATGGTGGCTTCGTCGACGAATTTCATTGCAGTGGGTCCATTATATGATTTGGCACACAGTCCGGGGCGGCATGGACGGCAACCTGATACGGGACCGTAGGTCGTATGGACGCGGCCTACGAGCGTACAGGAATGTATTCACAGCGAGTCCCGGATCAGGTTGCCGGCCATGCCGTGGCCACAGGCCATGTGACACACTGCTCATGCAAACAAAAAAGCCCCGCACGAAACGGGGCTTTCGGAATCGCGTCATGTAGTCGCGATCAGTTCGTGACCACGTCCACGAACTTGCGGTTCTTGTCACCGCGCACCACGAAGGTCACCACGCCATCGGCCTTGGCGAACAGGGTGTGATCCTTGCCGCAGCCCACGTTCAGGCCGGGGTGGAAACGGGTACCACGCTGCCGCACGATGATGTTGCCGGCGGAAACGGTCTGGCCACCGTACATCTTCACGCCCAGGCGTTTGCTTTCCGAGTCGCGGCCGTTACGAGTACTGCCGCCTGCCTTTTTGTGTGCCATGTTGCTTTACCTCGTGCTCAGCCGGTGATACCGGTGATTTCCAGTTCGGTGTAGGACTGACGATGTCCCTGACGCTTCATGTGGTGCTTGCGGCGGCGGAACTTGATGATCTCCACCTTCTTGCCGCGGCCCTGGGCCTTGACCGTGGCCGTCACCTTGCCGCCGTCCAGGTAGGGGGCGCCGACCTTGATGTCGTCGCCATCGGCTACCATAAGCACCTTGTCCAGCTCCACGGCATCGCCTTCGGCGCCGGCGAGCTTTTCCACGCGCAGGGTGTCACCCTTCGCAACCCGGTATTGTTTGCCACCGGTCTTGATTACCGCATACATGGCTGAATCTCCAAAACGTAATTACAGCAGCCCGAAAGACCGGTAATTCTATAGGCTCCCGGCCCGGCGGTCAAACCCGATTCATCTGGTGCCCGTCCGGCTTCCGGGGTACACTTCCCGGCCTGACGGCAAGCCCATGACCCCCGGCCCGGGGACGGCGCAGGACCCCCGGCCACCAACCCGGGTTACGCACCCCATGCCCACGCCACGAATGCAAGAAACGCTTTCCAATCAAAGTACTACAATCGACCTCGACAACATCCGTGCGCTCACCGCAGCGGATGCCCGGGCCGTGGATCATTATATCCACGACCAGCTGCGCTCCGAGGTGGTGCTGATCAACCAGCTGGGCCAGTACATCGTCAACAGCGGCGGCAAGCGCCTGCGCCCGCTTTTGGTGCTGCTGGCGGCCCGCGCCTGCGGCTACCAGGGTGAGCAGCACATCCACCTGGCCGCCATCATCGAGTTCATCCATACCGCCACCCTGCTCCACGATGACGTGGTGGACGCCTCTGTGCTGCGCCGCGGCCAGCAGACCGCCAATGCCATCTGGGGCAACGAGGCCAGCGTACTGGTGGGCGATTTCCTCTACTCGCGCGCCTTCGAAATGATGGTCGGCCTGGGCAGCATGCGGGTCATGGAGATCCTCTCCCACACCACCAATATCATCGCCGAGGGCGAGGTGCTGCAGCTGCTCAACTGCCATGACGCCGACACCAGCGAGGAACGCTACCGCGAGGTGATCCGCTACAAGACCGCCAAGCTGTTCGAGGCTGCCGCGCAACTCGGCGCCGTGCTTGGCGGGCAGCCGGAGCCGATCGAGCAGGCCATGGCCCGCTACGGCATGCACCTGGGCACCGCCTTCCAGCTCATCGACGATGCCCTGGACTACAGCGCCTCGGCGGCGGAGATGGGCAAGAACCTGGGCGACGACCTGGCCGAGGGCAAGCCCACCCTGCCGCTGATTCACGCCATGCGCAACGGCACCCCGGAGCAGGCCGAAATCATCCGCAACGCCATCGAAAAAGGCGGCCTGGAGCGCATCGACGAGGTCCGGGCCGCCATTGAATCCACCCAGGCCATCGCGTACACTTCGCAATCCGCGCGGGAGGAGGCCGACCTGGCAATTGCAGCACTGGCACCGCTCCCGGAGTCACCCTACAAGGATGCCTTGTATGGGCTGGCGGAGTTCTCCGTCAACCGGAACTACTGACTCGGGCATTGGCGCAGCCTGGTAGCGCACCTCGTTCGGGACGAGGGGGTCGCAGGTTCAAATCCTGCATGCCCGACCAAATTCCCTGTTTAGCAGAATCCGGCCGCAAGCCGGATTTTTTATGGCCGCCCCATGAGCACAAGCCCGCACATCTTCGACGTGAATCTGGAAGACTTCGATGAGAAGGTCATCGAGGCCTCGCGCCAGCGCCCCATCCTGGTGGACCTGTGGGCCGACTGGTGCCCACCCTGCCTGGCCCTGGCGCCGGTGCTGGACAAGGTGATCGCGCACCACGGCGGCGCCGTGGCCCTGGCCAAGGTGGAGGTGGACGAAGGGGACAACATGAAGATCGCCGGCCGGCACCAGGTGCGCGGCTTCCCCACCATTCTGCTGTTTCAGGACGGCACGGTGCAGGGCCGTTTCAGCAGCGCCCAGTCTTTCCAGTTTGTGCTGGATTTCATTAGCAAACACGCGCGCCTGTAGGAGCGGCCTCCGGCCGCGAACCAACCGGCAAACCGTTTCGCACCCGTAGGAGCGGCCTTCGGCCGCGAACCGGTGTACCACCATCGTTCGCGGCCGAAGGCCGCTCCTACAGGGGGGACGTCAGCCGCCCCGCTCCTCTTGCTTTGCTTTTTCCCAAAGGGCATCCATGGCTTCGAGGCCAAGGCCTGACAGGTCATTGCCTGATTCCTGCGCCCATAGCTCCATGCGCTGGAAGCGGCGCATGAACTTGCTGTTGGCCGCACGCACCGCCGCCTCCGGATCCACTTCACGATGGCGCGCCAGGTTCACCACGGCGAACAGCAGATCTCCCAGCTCCTCCTCAATGGCCTCCGTGGTGCCGTTCTCCAACGCCTGTTCCACTTCCTGCAACTCCTCGTGGACCTTGGCCAGTACGCCGGATTGCTCCGGCCAATCGAAGCCGATGCGCGCCGCACGGGCCTGCAGCTTGCGCGCGCGGGTAAGACCTGGCAGGGCCAGCGAGACACCGGCCAGGACACCGCTGTCCTGTTGCTTGCGCGCCCGTTCGCGCGCCTTCATGAGCTCCCAGGCTTCGGTCTGTTCACGGGCGTCCGCCACTTCCTCATCGCCGAACACATGGGGATGGCGGCGGACCATCTTGTCGCAGATGGCTTCCACCACATCGTCGAAGCCGAACCAGCCGCGCTCCTCTGCCATGCGCGCATGGAACACCACCTGGAACAGCAGGTCGCCGAGTTCGTCGCGCAGTTCCTCTTCGTCCTGGTGCGCAATGGCCTCCGCCACCTCATAGGCCTCCTCGATGGTATAGGGCGCGATGGAGGCGAAGTCCTGCTCGCGGTCCCAGGGGCAACCGCCGTCGGGATCGCGCAGCCGCGCCATGATGTCGAGCAGGCGCTGGATGCCAGTGCTTTCGGGCAAGTGGTGGTTCATAGAAGCGACCTTGTCGGGGAATATTCGTTTAATACGTCATTCCCGTGATTACTACGTCATTCCCGCGCATGCGGGAATCCATAGGCTTAAATCACTGGATTCCCGCATGCGCGGGAATGACGGAATATTCGGGCATGAAGGAGAATCTAGCGCATTCGCCACCAATGAAAAAGGCGGCCACGGCCGCCTTTTTCACCGGGAATGGCGCTGGTGTCACGCCACCTGCTGCTTGCCACCGTCGCTTTCGCGGTGATAGTCCACCACCCGTTCCACTTCGTCACGGGAACCAAGGATGACCGGCACGCGCTGGTGCAGACCGGTGGGCTTGAGCTCCATGATGCGTTCGCGGCCGGTGCTGCAGGCGCCGCCGGCCTGTTCGACGATGAAACCCATGGGGTTGGCCTCGTACATCAGGCGCAGCTTGCCTTCCTGGCCCTTGGCCTTGAGCTTTTCATCGATGGGATACATGAAGATGCCACCGCGGGTGAGGATGCGATGCACCTCGGCCACCATGGAGGCGACCCAGCGCATGTTGAAGTCTTCGCCACGAGGGCCTTCCTTGCCCTGGATGCACTCGTCCACGTAGCGCTTGATGGGGGCCTCCCAATGGCGCTGGTTGGACATGTTGATGGCAAACTCGCGGGTCTCGGCGGGGATGGTCATGTCCGGGTGGGACAGGATGAACTCGCCGATGGAGCGGTCCAGGGTGAAACCGTTGACACCGTGGCCGGAGGTCAGCACCAGCATGGTGGCCGGTCCGTACACCGCGTAGCCGGCGCAGATCTGCTTGGTGCCGGGCTGCAGGAAGTCCTCTACCGTCGGGTTCTCGCAGCCTTCGGGCGCGCGCAGAATGGAGAAGATGGTACCCACCGAGACGTTCACGTCGATGTTGGAGGAACCGTCGAGGGGATCGAACAGGATGAGGTACTTGCCGCGCGGGTACATATCAGGGATGGACAGAGGATCATCCATCTCCTCGGAGGCCATGCCGGCCAGGTGGCCGGTCCACTCCAGGGAGTTGACCATGACGTCGTTGGAAATGATGTCGAGCTTCTTCTGGGTCTCGCCCTGGACATTCTCGCTGCCGGCGGAGCCCAGGATGCCGATCAGGCCACCGCGGTTGACGGCGCAGGCGATCTTCTTGCAGGCGGTGAGCACGTCGTTGAGCAGGGAGGTGAAATCGCCCGTGGCGCCAGGGATGCGACGCTGCTCCTCGATAATGAACTGGGTCAGGGTGGTGCCGTGATCCATACTGTAATCCTCGGTCGGGGTGTTGGCTTACGCGCCCTTGGCGCACGAAAAAGATTTAGCCGACTAGTATATCAGTATATTCTCAACCTTTGAATTAACCTCGGTACGATCAGGTTACCCATGGATGAACATCACATCTTATTGATTTATCTGAGCCTGGCCTGGCTGGTCTATTTCGGGGTACATTCGCTACTGGCCAGCGCTGCCAGCAAGGACTGGGTGGCCCGGCATTGGCCGCGCCTGCGGCCCGGCTACCGGCTGGGTTACAACCTGCTGGCTCTGGTGCTGCTTGGCGTCCCCCTGTGGCTGTTCCTGCAGTACCCAGGGCCGCTGTTGTGGCGCTGGTCCGGGGGTTGGGCCTGGCTGGCCAATGGTCTGGCCCTGCTGGCCCTGTTGGGCTTTCTGCACAGCAGCCGCGCCTATGACAACCTGGATTTTCTCGGCTTGCGCCAGTGGCAGGAACGCCAGACCAGCCCCACCCGCTTCCGGCTCTCCTTCTGGCACCGGTTCGTACGCCATCCCTGGTACAGCTTCGGGTTGGTGATCCTCTGGACCCGGGACATGAATGCCGCTGGACTGGTATCGGCCCTGTGGATCACCGCCTACCTGGTGGCAGGTTCGCACCTGGAAGAGCGGAAGCTGGTGCGCGAACTGGGTGAGGTCTACGAGCGCTACCGGACGCGGGTACCGGGGCTGGTGCCAAGACCCTGGCGCTACCTGTCACGGGAACAGGCGCGCCAGTTGGTGGAGGAAGGGGATCAGTGACGGGCGCCTGACAGTACCCCGATCATGCGGTCTTCGAGCTGGATGCGGTCCGCCAGGGCCTCGCCCAGCCGGGACAGATCCTCTGGCAGGCAGTCGACACAGTCTTCCAGGGGGGCCTTTTCGTACTTGTCATTGAATTCCAGGATGGCATCCGTGGTGCGCACGATATGGGGATACACCTCATCGGCCACCTTCAATACGGGCGCGCGCCGTTCGATGTTGGTTTCCAGGAAACGATAGAGCTGGAAGTGGGCGCTGGCGGTATAGTCGATGAGCGCCTCGCAGAATTCCTGCAGGGCATTCCGGACCTCGGGATCCACAGCAAAGGGCCGGCGGCTGATCAGTTCGCTGAACAGCGCCAGGGCCTCGGTGCGGGTCTGCACCAGGGTTGCCAGTTTGTCCCGAACCGCACCACGCCGTTCCTGTTTCAGCTTGTCTTGCTCGTTTGCAGCCATTATCACTCCACTCCTCGCGGGATCGTCTATTTTTTATACCGGTCGCCCTGGTTAAGGCTCTGTAATCCGGAAATTTTCAGCCTCGGGCCCTATATTGCTGAATTTTCGCTCGGGCGGCAACCAGCCGGCGATTCGAGAATGGTTGACAGAAATGGTCGGAATTTAATCTTGACTAATTAAGTCAAGTATTATAAAACTATTCCCATCCCTGCGCTGGGGAATCCAGATACCCTCCGGCGCTATTCTTTAACCGTAAAAACTGAGAGGTTTGCCATGAAACTTTCCACCAAAGGCCGTCATGCCATAACCGCGATGATGGAACTCGCCCTGCGCCACCGCGATGGTCCCGTAACCCTGGCGGACATCTCGGTCGAGCAATCCATTTCCGTGTCCTACCTTGAACAGCTGTTCGCGCGCCTGCGCAAGAGCGGCCTGGTCACCGGCCTACGTGGCCCCGGTGGCGGCTACTGCCTGCGGCGCCCTGCCAGCGAAATCAGTATTGCCCAGATCCTGGAAGCCGTGGATGATGTGCTGCCCACCCGCCGCGAACCCATCCCCGGCGAGGAATGGGCCCAGAGCCTGGTGATGTGGAACCGCCTGAGCGACCGCATGTATGGCTTCTTGGACGACATCAGCCTGGCCGATGCCATCGACCAGCAGCGCTCCGCGCCCACGGGCACGGAACGCCCGGCCTTCACGCCGAGCTTCCAGCGCAGCGCAGCCTGAGCCAGCTGACGTCATCCATAACAGTGATTTTTTTGTGGGTCGACTTGTAGGTCGGGCTGAAGCCCGATGTACAGCCAACCCGCAGGCTTACATGCAGGAGAGCAAACACCATGGCGTATAGCGAGAAAGTACTGGACCACTACGAGAACCCCCGTAACGTGGGATCCTTCGACAAGCACGACAGCGGCGTGGGCACCGGCATGGTGGGCGCACCGGCCTGTGGCGACGTGATGAAGTTGCAGATCAAGGTCAACGAAGCCGGCATCATCGAGGATGCCAAGTTCAAGACCTAT
>DATHUT010000122.1:0-2658 GCA_035462005.1 Gammaproteobacteria bacterium
GGGTAGCAAATTGGATGCCACCGCAGGAAGATTTTGTAACTGATTGATAAGCAGGGTTAAAAAATAAGGGGGGAGGGTAGTGCGGTGGAATGCGCCGGAATACCGGCGGATCAGCCTGCCAGTTCCTTGAGTTTGAAGAGAATATCCAGGGCCTGGCGGGGACTGAGCTGCTCGGGGTCGATGCCCTGCAGGGCCTCGCACAGGGGGTGATCCTGATCGGGCTGGAACAGGTCGATCTGCTGTTGTGGAACGGCGGCGGTGCGTTCCCGGGTTTGCTGCTCCAATTCCTGCAGCCGACTGCGGGCCTGGTCCAGCACCGCCTTGGGCACGCCGGCCAGGGCCGCCACCTGCAGGCCGTAGCTGCGATCCGCCGGGCCTTCCTTCACCGCGTGCAGGAACACGATGCGGTCACCATGCTCCACGGCATCGAGATGCAGGTTGGTGATGTCCTCGTAGAAGTCCGGCAATCGCGTCAGTTCGAAGTAGTGGGTAGCGAACAGGGTGAAGGCGCGGATGCGCACCGCGAGATCCACCGCCACCGCCCAGGCCAGGGACAGGCCGTCGTAGGTGCTGGTGCCGCGGCCGATCTCGTCCATCAGCACCAGGCTGTGGTCGGTGGCATTGTGGAGGATGTTGGCGGTCTCGGTCATTTCCACCATGAAGGTGGAGCGGCCCGAGGCGAGGTCGTCGGCAGCACCGATGCGGGTGAAGATACGGTCTATCGGTCCCAGGCGTGCACTCCGGGCAGGCACGAAGCTGCCGGCGTGGGCCAGCAGTACGATCAGGGCCGTCTGGCGCATGTAGGTGGATTTACCGCCCATGTTGGGGCCGGTGATGACCAGCATGCGGCGCGCATCGTGCAGCCACACGTCGTTGGGCACGAAGGGGACCTCGGAGACCTGTTCCACCACCGGATGACGGCCAGCCTCGATCCACAGGCCGGGTTCCGCCACCAGTTCCGGAGCGCTCAGGTCCAGACTCAGGGCGCGCTCGGCGAAGGTGGCGAGCACGTCCAGTTCGGCCAGGGCCGTGCCACACTCGGCGAGTACCGCGTGGTGCTGGACCAGTTGGCCAAGCAACTCGTCATAGAGTTGCTTTTCCCGGGCCAGACTGCGGGCGCGGGCGCTCAGCACCTTGTCCTCGTGTTCCTTGAGCTCCGGAGTGATGTAGCGCTCTGCGCCCTTGAGGGTCTGGCGGCGCTGGTAGTCCAACGGCACCTTGCCGGCCTGGCCGCGGCTCACCTCGATGTAGTAGCCATGCACCCGGTTGTAGCTGATCTTGAGATTTGCGATGCCCGTGCGGGCTCGTTCACGGCCTTCCATGTCCAGCAGGTACTGGTCGCCGTGTTCGCTCAGGTTGCGCAGTTCGTCGAGTTCGGGATCGTAGCCGGCCGCGATGACGCCGCCATCGCGCAGCAGTACCGGGGGCGATTCCGGCAGGGCGGAAGTAAGCAGATCGAATACGGCGGGGTGCTGGCCCATGCGTGCAGCCAGTTCCGCGAGCAGCGGATCATCGCAGCCCGCCAGCAGGCGCTGCAGTTCCGGCAGTCGCCCCAGGGTGGTGCGCAGGCCGGTGAGGTCGCGCGGCCGCGCCGAGCCGAGAGCCACCCGGGTGAGGATGCGCTCCAGGTCGGCGCTGCCGCGCAGCAATGCGCGCAGGTCTTCGAAACGGCGGTTCTCCAGCAGCGCGGCCACGCACTGGTGCCGGCGGTGAAGGATACCGGTATCGCGCAGCGGGCGATGCAGCCAGCGGCGTAGCAGCCGTCCACCCATGGCGGTGACGCTGCGGTCCATGACGCCCATGAGGGTGTGTTCGTGCTGGCCGGACAGGGAATGGTCCAGCTCCAGGTTGCGGCGCGTGGCGGCATCGATGAGCACGCTGTCCTCACGTCGTTCCACCCCCAGGCCACGCAGATGGGGCAGGGCCGAGCGCTGGGTGTCCTTTACATACTGCAGCAGGCAACCGGCGGCACCGATGGCCAGCTCCAGGTCCTCGACCCCGAAGCCGGCCAGATCATGGGTGCCGAACTGGGCGCACAGCTCGCGCCGTGCCGTTTCTGCATCGAAATGCCAGGGGGCGCGGTGGCGCAGGCCGGGCAGACGGCGCCAGAGGCCAGGCGGGTCCTGGTCCTCGGGCAGTAGCAGTTCCACCGGGCGCAGCCGTTCCAGCTCCGCCAGCAGGGCCTCCTCGCCATAGCTTTCCTGAATGCTGAAGCGGCCGCCGGCCAGGTCCAGCACGGCCAGGCCGAAGGTGTGATCCGCCCCGGGGTACAGGGCCGCCAGCAATTGCTCCTCGCGTTCCGCCAGCAGGGCCTCGTCGGTCAGGGTGCCGGGGGTGACGATGCGCACCACCTGGCGCTCGACCGGCCCCTTGCTCGCCGCCGGGTCGCCGATCTGTTCGCAGATGGCCACCGATTCGCCCAGCTTCACCAGCCGTGCCAGGTAGGACTCGGCGGCATGCACCGGCACACCCGCCATGGCGATGGGCTCGCCGGCCGACTGGCCACGGCTGGTCAGGGTGATGTCCAGGAGCTGCGCGGCGCGGCGCGCGTCCTCGTGGAACAGTTCGTAGAAATCCCCCATGCGGTAGAACAGCAGCGTATCCGGATGCGCGGCCTTGATGCGCAGGTACTGCTGCATCATGGGGGTGTGGGACGGC
>DATHUT010000123.1:0-2861 GCA_035462005.1 Gammaproteobacteria bacterium
AGCACCGTGAGCAACAGTACCAGGAAGCGGTTGTGGAGGGACCAGCGGATCAATTCGACGATCATGGCGTCACTCCATCACGTGGATCGAACCGATCCGGTAACCGCCATCCTCGCCCTGCTCCAGGGTGAAGTGGATACGATCCCCCACCGCGAGGCCTTCCAGGTCCACGGCCATGCCGACGTCGAGATCCATCACCATGGCAGGCCAACCCAAGACCTCGATGGGTTCATGGTCCAGGGTCAGCACCCGCGCATCGGCCTTCACAGCCTTGACCGTGCCCATACCCTCCGGCGCCGGCTCGACGACCGCGGATTCCGCCTCTGTTTGGCCACCGCGCAGGCGCGAGGCGCTGGCCTGGATGCTGGCCTCGGAATCGAGCAGGAACTGGCCCGACACCACCACCCGGTCGCCCTCTTCCAGGCCGTCGCGGATCTCCACCCAGTCGCCCGATTCCATGCCGGAGCTGACGTCCACGGCACGGAAACGGCCCTCGCCCTCGGCAACGATGATCCGCTCGGCACGCCCGGTGCGAATCAGGGCCTGGCGGGGAACACTCAGCACATCATCCTGCGGGCCGGCGAAGATGCGCACATTGGCGAACATGTCGGGGCGGAATCGTTCGCCGGGATTGTCCAGCTGCACGCGCGCACGCAGGGTGCGGGTGCGCGTGTCGAGGCCCGGGTAGAGGTACTCGATGCGGCCCTCGAACACCTCACCGGGCAGGGCCGGCAGGCGCAGCTCCACCGCTTGTCCCACGGCCACCCAGGAGGACTGCCGCTCGGGCACCTCGACCAGCAGCCACAGGCTGGACAGATCGGCCAGGCTCATCACCTCCATGTTCGGGGTGACGAACATGCCGTGCCGCGCATTCAGGGCCGTTACCACACCGTCCCCTGGCGCGCGCACGGTAATGCGCGGACGCACCTTGCGGCTGCGCTCCAGTTCACGCACCTGCAGTTCATCCACACCGAGCAGATGCAAACGCTCCCGCGAGGAAGTGATCAGCGCGGTCCGACCGGTACGCAATGCCTGCAGAAATTCCTCCTGGGCATTGACCAGGGCGGGGGCGTAGATCTCGAACAGCACGTCGCCGGCGGCAAAGCGTTCACCGACGAAATGCACGCGCAGATCCTCGATCCAGCCCTCGCTACGCATGTGGATGTGACTGATACGCGCCTCGTCGTAGCCGATGCTGCCCACGGCATCGATGCGTCGCCACAGACGGCCCCGGCTCGCCACTTCGGTGCGCACCCCCAGGCTTTGCACCAGGGCGGGATCGATGCGCACCACCACTCCATCCTCGCCGTTCACCTCATCGGCATACACGGGAATGTAATCCATACCCATCCAGTCTTTGGCGGGCTTCGGCGAGGTAATCTCCGGGTTCATCGGGTTGCGGTAGTAGAGGATCTCGCGCTCCTCGGCCAGGGGCGTGCCGCCGGGGAGCAGTGTCAAAACACCCAGCAGCAGGGGAATGGCAAGCCAGGTTCTCATGAGTCTTCTCCCAGGAAATAGAGTAGCCGCGCCTGTGCCTGTAACCGCTCGGTGCGGGTGCGCTGGGCCTGCAGGCGACTTTCCAGTTCGGATAGTTGGGCACGTATCAGGGTGGTGAAATCGGTGACGCCGTTGCGATAGGCATCCAGGGCCGAGTCCGCGTTGTTCCGGGCCGCGGGCAGGATGCGCTCCTCATAGCCCTGCTCGCGGGCATGCAATTCCTGCCAGCGGGCATGATCCGCCTCCAGGGCCAGCAGCAGTTCGCGGTGAAGTTCGTCACGGGCATGATGCAGCGCATCGGTCTCCGCCACGCTCGCCGCGACGCGGCGGTCCTGGCGCTGGCCGGTGAAGAGCGGCAGGTCCAGGGTCACCATGGCGCTGAACGTGTCGCTGCGCCCCATGCCGCTGCGTTCCCCGTAGCTGACATCGAGCATCCAGCCAGGCTTGTATTGTTGCCGGGCGACCTCGACACCGGCCTGGCCGGCGGCGACGCGGGCATTGGCCGCCGCGATCAGGGGATGCTCCGCCAGGCGCGCCCGTAGCGGTTCCAGCCCCGGCGGACTGGCCAGTTGCGGGTGGGCCGGCAGACGCGGTTGCCCCTCCAGTGGACCGGTCCAGCGCCGCAGGCCGGCCAGGGCGGCGGCGGCCGCGCCGCGTGTAGCGGCAATGCGATCATCGAGCAGCGCCTGTTCCAGTTCGACACCCAGCACATCCTGCATCTGGTCACCGCCGGTGCGGTAACGGGAGTGGGTTACGTCCAGGATGTCATCGAAACGGGAGTGGGTGATCCGCAGCAGCTCCAGGGCAGCCTGCTGGTACGCCAGCTCCAACCACGCAAGCCGGGTTTCCCGCAACACCTCCAGGCGGCGAACGGCGGTGCCAGCATCGGCGGCCGTCGCCTGGTGCCCGGTACGCGCCGCCTGGTGCTGGCGCGTCGCCCCCGGCGGGAAGGACTGGCGGATGCCGACGGTGAGCTGGGTCATGCCCTCCTCCCGGCGATCCAGGGAATCCACCGGCAGGTTCATGAGCCCCAGGCTCAAGGCCGGGTCCGGCAGTTGGCCATCGGCGACGGCCTGTTCGCGCAGGGCCCGGGCCTCGGCGCGGGTCATGGACAGGCCTGCATCCTGTTCCAGGGCCAGGCGTTCGGCGGCCGCGAGGTCCAGCAAGGGACCTTCCTGCGACTGCAGGGTGGGGGCGTACAGGGATGTGGATAACAGGACCGCATACAGGGTCCGCGTACGAATGATCATGGGATAGTCTCCGGTTCCAAACAGCCACAAGGGTGTCGAACGGAAACGATCCTAGATCAAAAAGACGCAGTTCCGCAGGTAGAGGGGATGGTGTGGACCCGGCGAGGCGTTCGG
>DATHUT010000124.1:0-13800 GCA_035462005.1 Gammaproteobacteria bacterium
GCGCACGCGCTTCGGCATTTCGTCCCCGCGCATCCTGGTGTGCGGCCTCAACCCCCACGCGGGCGAGGCCGGCCACCTGGGGCGCGAGGAGATCGAGGTCATCGCCCCGGCCCTGGAGGCCCTGCGCGCCGAGGGCCTGCAGCTGTACGGGCCCCTGCCCGCCGACACCCTGTTCACGCCCCGCTACCTGGATCAGGCCGACGCCGTGCTGGCCATGTACCACGACCAGGGCCTGCCGGTACTCAAGCATCATGGCTTCGGCGCAGCCGTCAACATAACCCTGGGCCTGCCCATCATCCGCACCTCCGTGGACCATGGCACCGCCCTGGAACTGGCCGGCAGTGGCCGCGCCGAGGTAGGCAGCCTGCGCGCCGCCATCGCCACGGCGGTGCAGATGGCCCTGGCCAGCCGACCATGAACCACCAGCCGCGCAAGCGCTTCGGCCAGAATTTTCTCCACGACCCGCAGGTCATCCAGCGCATCCTTTCCTGTATCGCGCCGCGCCCCGGCCAGTCCCTGATCGAGATCGGTCCCGGCCAGGGCGCCATCACCCTGCCGCTGCTGCAGGCGGCGGGTCGGCTTACGGTGGTGGAGCTGGACCGCGACCTGGTAGGACCCCTGGCGGAACGCTGTCGCAATGTCGGTGAGTTGCACATCCTCAACCAGGACGCCCTCAAGGTGGATTTCTGCGCCCTGGCTCCCACCGGGTCGCCCGCTGCCCTGCGCATCGTCGGCAACCTGCCCTACAACATTTCTACGCCCATCCTGTTTCACCTGCTGAAGCAGGCCCCCTGCATCCAGGACATGCATTTCATGCTGCAAAAGGAAGTGGTGGAACGCATGGCCGCGGCGCCCGACACGGAAGCCTATGGCCGCCTGTCGGTGATGATTCAGTATCGCTGCCAGGTGGAACCCCTGTTCCATATCGGCCCCGGTGCCTTTCGGCCGGCACCACGGGTGGATTCCGCCTTCGTGCGCCTGCTACCCTTGAAGCAACCGGCCGTAACCGTGCGGGATGAAGCCCGCTTCGCGGAGCTGGTGCAGCGTGCCTTCGCCCAGCGTCGCAAGACCCTGCGCAATGCCCTCAAGGGCCTGCTGGACGACACGGGCTTCGCCGCTGCCGGGGTGGATCCGGGGGCGCGGGGCGAGACCCTGTCGCTGGAGCAATTCGCTGCGCTAAGCAACCAGCCAGTGGAGCTTTAACCGACACGGGCCTCTACCGGGTTAATGACCGTCAATCTCACGTTCTTGAACCGCACGAGGAACGCACGCCATGGCAATCTACCAACACATCCTGCTGGCCGTCGATTTCGCCCCTGATTCCGAGGTCGTGATCCAGCGCGCCCGTGAACTGGCACAATTGCACGGCGCCCGCCTGAGCCTGGTGCATGTCACGGAGTACGTGCCCGTGGACATGGCCAACGAACTGGTTCTGCCCCAGGAAATGGAGCTGGACCAGGAGCTGAACGAGCTGGCCGTGAAACGGCTGGCGGAAGTGGCGGAAAGGATCGGGATCGCGGCGGCGGACCAGCATGTATTGCAGGGCAATACGCGCGGTGAGATTCAGCGCCTGGCAGAAGAGACGAAGGCGGACCTCATCGTGTTGGGCAGCCATGGCCGGCAGGGCATCCAGCGTCTGCTCGGGTCCACCGCCAATGGCGTCCTGCACGGTGCGCCCTGCGATGTGCTGGCGGTGCGCATCCGCGACGAATGAACGAAGCCCCCTGTAGGAGCGGCCTTGGCCGCGAAGAATCACGAACCCCGCAACAAACATTCGCGGCCAAGGCCGCTCCTACGGGGTCCGTGATCGTCCCCCCTCAGAGGCGGTAGGCAATCACCGTCAGGTCGTCGCTGTGACTCGGCTGGTCCGGCACCGGGTGGGTCATGCGCTCCCGACAGGCATGCACCAGCTGCGCCAGGGAATCCTCCAGCCGCCCCTTGCGCATAATGTCGACGATCTCCTGCACGGTGAGATTATCCGTCAGGCCATCACTGGCCACGAGCAGTGTGTCCCGGTCGTCTAGCCGCAGGGTCCCACCCATCTCTACACGCATGTCCGCCACGCCGACGATATTGGATACCAGGTGGCGATCCTCGTGCTGCAGGGCCTCGTCCTCGTCCAGCATGCCCGACTCCACGGCATAGCCCACCGGTGAGTGAGGCACGGTCTGCAGCTTGATCCGGCCGCGCTGACCAAACACCAGCACGATGGAATCCCCGGCATGGTAGCTGCGCACCTGGCGACCCTGCACCTCCACCAGCACCAGGGTACTGGCGCCGCCACTGGTCTCGGCCATGATGCGCCGGTTGGCCACATCCAGGCCATTGAGTATGGTCTCGCGCAGGTTATCGCGGGATTCCGGCGGCAGCGCCTGCAACTCGCCGGCGATGGTCTCGATCACCAGCCGCGAGGCATCCTCGCCCGCCGGCAGGCCGCCGACACCATCGGCCACCATGAGTACGGTACTGGTATCCCCCATGCATAACACGCCGGCGGCATCCTCGTTCGGGGTCTCCTTGTGCGGAGCGCGACCGGAAAACACCGCCACCTGCCCCGGTATGCCGGCCAGGCGTAGCGGTGCATCGGTGTTCCATTGAAAAAATGCTTCGAGCGCGGGTTTATTATTGTTCATTGGATAAGAAATGGGTTTGCCTCAGTTCCACTGCATGTTTTCGAGATAGGCGCGCAACTGGCCGGCACTGCGAAACTTGCTGCCGATCAGGGAATGGCGCAGGCCACAACAGATGGCCTTCACCTCGGCGGGCTGGCCGGCATAGTAGCGACGTCCGCCCAGCACGTCATAGAAGATCCGGACCAGGTCGAACACATCATTGCGAATGTTCTGCGAACTGGGGCGTCCCCAGTGGAACATGTCCAGCAGCTTCAGATCGAAGCCCAGGCCATGGCGCTGTACGATGATATTGTCCATGTGCAGGTCGCCGTGGTACTCGCCGATGGCGTGGATGCATTCGATGCCCCTGGCCAGGGCGTAGAGCAGGTGCACACCCTGGAAAGGGGTCAGGCGCCGGCCGCGCTGGCGCTTGAGGAACTCGCTGAGCAGTTCTCCCTCGACGAACTCGGACACCAGGAAGGACACCTTCATGCCCTCGTATTCCAGGGTGTCGCGGGTGTGATACTGGATGACGATGGGACACTGGCGCAGCTTGTGCAGCTTGCGGGCATAGAAGCGCAGGGACTGGTTGCGGGGATTGCGCTGCGGGAAAAAGATCTTGGCGGTACGCTCGATGCCGGTGGCCAGTTCCCGGATCAGGTAGACCTCCCCTTCCCAGCCGGTGCCGAGCAGGGCCTCGACCCGGTACTTGTCGCCAATCCGGAATCCCGGTTCCAGGCCAAAGCTGGACAGGCGACGGGGAGGTTTCTTGTTCTGCACTGTCATGGCTGAAATCCGTAAATCCGCACAGGATCGCAGCACAGTAATGAAGATCGGCGCCGACGACAACTGCCAGGCGCACCAGTGGGCGGGCAAGGCCTAGGCCGGGAAGAATGCTACCAGTGGTGCCGGTAGATCAGGGTCATGGCGGTCGGGGCCTCCGCCACGAATCCATCGGGGTCATGGGAGCGGGCCAGGGCCGGCTCGATGTCGGGCGCGGCAAGGGACCAGCTCAGGCGGGTACCGACATTGCGGGGCGCCGGCATGCCGTCGGCCGCACGCAGCAGCTCGTCGGTCTGTTCCTGCAGGCGCTTACGCAGGGCCGGCAATGCCCCCGAATAGCTCACCGCCAGGGCTTCGTGCCCCGTGGCGGGGCGCTCCTCGGCGCGGGCCGTGGTTGTCACCACGACACCAAGACCCACCACCAGGGCCAGGGCCAGCAGCGGGTCAAGCCGCCAATGCCGTCTATGTTCCGTTTTCATGCGTCCTCCTCCACGAACCCTCATGGAGTCCTCCCTGCAAACTTGCAATCCCTGTACCAATCTATCGGTTCGTGTGTGATTCCAGCATGCCGCTCGGGACCGGAAACATCTGCCGACCGGATCACAATCCGGAAAAAGCGCCACGGGCCAGGGTAATCCCGTGCCTGGGCAACATCGGCCGCTGTCGCGACAACTTTACCCTTGCATCAGGGAACTCTGTTTACCCCGTCATGCCGGCATGCGCCGGAATGACGAAAACAGGTTCCCTAGGGCAGTTCACCCCGATAGGCAGGGTCCATCCAGCAGCGTGGCAGCGGCTCCCCGGAGGGGAATACCAGCTCCGCCTTGCGAAACGGTGCAGGTTCCTGCATCTCCTCGCCGGCATGGAAACGGCCGCTCACCTCGGGCAGGAAAGGGTCAAACAGGGCTCCCGGCTCCAGGATTTCCACCAGATCGCCGCTGGCGGTATGTCGTAGGTACATGCACGGCTCCTTCTCGACAGATACGCGGGGCCTTTATTTTGCCCGCAACCATAGTAGATTGTAGTCCTTACAACCAGTTGTGCCGAATAGATCCCGGCCGGCAAGGAAAGCCCATGCATACACCCCATGTCCACCCCGACCCGGAAACCCTTGCCCGATGCCTGGCGGACCGACTGATAGACCATGCCCGCCAGTGCATCGAGGCGCGCGGAGCCGCCCACTTGGTACTGGCCGGTGGCTCCACCCCGCGCCAGCTCTATAGGGAACTGGCGCAGCCGGGACGTCGCGACCAGCTGGACTGGTCCCGGATACACATCTATTTCGGGGATGAGCGCTGTGTCCCTCCCGATCACCCGGACAGCAACTACCACATGGCACGCGTTGCACTGCTGGAGCAGGTGCCCATACCGGAGGCACAAGTACACCCCATCCCGGCCCGCATGGAAACCGTACGACGTGACGCCGCCGCCTATGCCCGGGAACTGGCCCGCCACGCTCCCATCGGGACCGGCGGCCAGCCCCGTTTCGACCTGGTGCTGTTGGGCCTGGGCGAAGATGGCCATACGGCCTCCCTGTTCCCCGGCACCTGCATCCTCAACGAGCGGGAACGGGCGGTGGCGGCGGTCTATGTGCCACGCCTGAAAAGCTGGCGGATCAGCCTCACCTACCCGGCGTTGCGCCAGGCCCGGGCCCTGTGGATACTGACCACGGGCGCGGCCAAGGCCGATATACTGGGGCGGATATGGCGGGAACCGGACGCCGGCCTGCCGATACAGGCCCTGGCGGACCTGGATGACCTGGAATGGCACCTGGACGCAGCGGCCGCGGAACAGATACCCCTATGAGCGAAACGGAACCCAACCTGCTGGCCGTGGACCTGGGCGGCACCCATACCCGGCTGCGCCTGGCGAACGGTGATGCCGACGTGCCGCACAGCCAGCTGGAACGCCATGTGCGCACCGCCGATTTCCCCGACCTCACCAGCCTGCTGCGGCATTTTTTCCAGGCCACCGGCTGCCCCCCGCCCGCGCGTGCCTGTCTGGCCGTGGCGGGCCCCGTATGGGACGGCCCCAAGGGACAAAGGGCGCGGGTTACCCGGTTGCAATGGGAAATCGATGGCCGCGCCCTGCGCCGCGAGCTGGGATTCGAGCAGTTGCGCCTGATCAACGACTTCGAGGCCATTGGCCATGCCCTGGCGGGCATTCCCGAGGAGGAACTGCACTGCCTGCAGGCCGGGGAGCCCGAGGCCGAGGGCACCCGCGCCCTCATCGGCGCCGGCACAGGTCTGGGGCAAGCCCTGCTGCCCCATGACGGCCAGGACCACCGGGTGCTGCCCACGGAGGGCGGTCACGCGGATTTCGCGCCCGGCGATGCCCTGCAACTGGAACTGCTGCGTCATCTGCAGGGGCGCTACACCCATGTTTCCTGGGAACGCCTGGTATCCGGACCCGGGCTGGCGCTGATCCATGATTTCCTCTGCCAACGGGCCGGTCACCTGCCGGAGTTCGACCTGGACGATCCGCGCACCCCGGCCCGCATCAGCGAACGGGCCTTGGACCAGGACGAACCCTTCGCCTGCCAGGCCCTGGACCTGTTCCTGCGCCTCTATGGCGCCCAGGCCGGCAACCTGGCCCTCACCGCCATGGCCCGTGGCGGCCTCTACATCGCCGGTGGCATCGCCCCGCGCATCCTGCCCCGCCTCAGTCCCGATGGCTTCCTGGCGGCCTTCCGCAACAAGGGCCGCATGACGGAGCTGATGCACCGTTTCCCGGTTCACCTGGTGTTGACGGAGCAACCGGGCCTGCTGGGCGCCAGCCTGGTCGCCAGCCGGCTCTAGCCATTTCAACCGCTGGTCTGTGGAATCTTGCCGCCGGCACGGCGGGACGCAGCCGTACAGGACAGGTAGAATGTGTCTATTCTACAACGCAATCTTCTTACCCACGGAACCAGGCCATGCAGGCAGAACGACACAACATCAAGGTGGAAGTGGACACCAGCTATATCGAGGAGCAGTCCCTGCCCCAGCAGGACCGCTACGTGTTCGCCTACACCATCACCATCCGCAACGAGGGCGAGGTCCCGGCCCGGCTGTTGACGCGTCATTGGGTCATCACCGACGCCAACGGCAAGATCAACGAGGTGCGCGGCGAGGGCGTGGTGGGCGAACAGCCCTATCTCAAGCCCGGTGAAAGCTTCCGTTACACCAGCGGCACCCTGCTGGAAACCCCGGTCGGCGCCATGGAGGGCAGCTACCAGATGGTGGCGGACGACGGTGAGCAGTTCGACGCCGAGATACCGCCCTTCACCCTGTCGATCCCGCGCACCCTGCACTAGTGTCTGTCTATGCCATCGGGGATGTGCAGGGCTGCTTTGCGGAACTGCAGTCCCTGCTCGATCTCATCAACTTCGATTCCGCCCGCGACCGGCTCTGGTTCGCCGGCGACCTGGTCAATCGTGGCCCCCAGTCCCTGGAGACCCTGCGCTTCGTACATGGCCTCGGCGAGGCCGCCCTCACCGTGCTTGGCAACCACGACCTGCACCTGCTTGCCGCCGATTTCGATGCCCGCTACGCCCGCCCCAAGGACACCCTCCAGCCCATCCTCGAGGCCCCGGATAAAGATGAGTTGCTGCAGTGGCTGCGCTGCCGGCCATTGCTGCACCACGACACCGAGCTTGGCTTCACCCTCCTCCATGCCGGCCTGCCGCCCCAATGGGACCTGGCCAGGGCGCAAGCCTGCGCCGCCGAGGCGGAAGAGGTCTTGCGCAATGGCCGCCACGGTGCATTCCTGTCGCGCATGTACGGCAACGAACCGGATCTCTGGTCGGAGGATCTGCAGGGCTGGGACCGGCTGCGCTACATCACCAACTGCTTCACCCGCCTGCGTTACGTCGACCCGGAAGGCCGCCTCAACCTGCGCGACAAGGGCGCGCCCGGTAGCCAGCCGCGCGGACACCTGCCCTGGTTCGCGGTGCCCGGCCGCGCCAGCGCCGGCCTGCGCATCCTGTTCGGCCACTGGTCGACCGTGGGGCGGGTACAGGAGGAAAACGTCTTTCCCCTCGACACGGGCTGCCTGTGGGGCGGGGAACTCACGGCCCTGCGACTGGAGGACCGCAAGTGGTTCCGGTTACCGTGCGCGGGAGCCAGAAGGCCGGGAGAGGAATAGGCAGCATCACCGAGTGCGCTTCAAGGGTTACCCGCTAAATCAGGCACGGTTGATGGTGGGCTTATCCTGCGGCAAATGAATCACCCCGCCCCGAGCACATCCGACAGAGGGCTGACCACCGCATTACCGCCGCGCTGCAGCACAGGGGTATAAATCTGCGTGGTGCGAATGTCCTTGTGCCCCAGTTGTTCCTGCACCGTGCGAATGTCCATGCCGCGCTCCAGCAGATGCGTGGCAAAGCAATGGCGCAGCGTATGGCAACTGGCCGGCTTGGTGATGCCCGCCTTGCGGACCGCCGGCTTGATGGCCCGTTGCAGGCAACTTTCATCCAAATGATGACGCCGGGTAATCCCCGAGCGTTGATCGACACTGCGCTTGCTGGCGGAAAACCGAGGCTTATTCACGGCCCCCGGCCTGAATGAAATCACGATGCAACAGGAAAGGTCGCGTGAAATTCCTTGAAATAATAAGGGATTGCCGGTAGCGTTTGGTCAGATACCAAGAAGAGCCCAACCAGCCGGGAAACGGGATATGTCGGAGTTTCACGTGTTTGAGCGCAGTAACATCCAACATACACACTGTTAGGTTTCAGCGAATGGACAGAGACCCAGTTGAACTTGCTATGGAAGAATGGGAAGCGGGGAACGGTCCCAAGGCGGAGGCCATGCTCCTAAGGGAAGCGCAAACAGGCAGCGGCCTCGCCGCCCATAATCTCGGCACTCTATACGCAACGGGTGCTCCCGGCGTAAGTGCGGACGTAGCTAAGAGCCGGCATTGGTATGAAAAAGCATTGGTAAGCGGGTTCGAGGCGCAGGTGGCAAGTGATCCGACTTGGTTCAAAAGGGAAACCTAACCATCCAATGAGTCGACGCCGGAAAGCTTTGCGCTGGATTCATGCCGCAGCAGCGGCGCCGCTTATCGTCAGCGTTATGCGCCGTAGTATCGCGGACATTCGATGATAGGCAGTAGATGATGAATAAATATTGTGAATTGAGTGGACTGGGCTGGAGCGACTGGTTTGCGCAGCGGGCAGCCTGCAAACCGCCGAATACCGTTGCTCGCGTAGCAGCGGTCGATCGCGACCAATTTCTGCTCGTAGATCAGGACGGGAATTTTCGGGCAAAGCTGGCCGGCCGTTATTTGCACCATCATCACCTGAACCAGGAACTGCCGTGCGTAGGCGACTGGGTCTGTGTAGAAAAGCAGTCTGGCGACGACTTTGGGGTGATCCACGCGCTTCTGGAACGCAGGACGTCGCTGCGCAGGAAATCGGCTGGGAACGTCATAGAATACCAGATGATTGCAGCGAACGTGGATTACGTGCTCATCGTGCAGTCTTGCCACTTCGATTTCAATCCGAAGCGTTTGGAACGCTATCTCGTCATGGTGATGGAAGGTGGTGCCGAACCGTACATTCTGCTGACCAAGACGGATTTAGTGGATCCTGCGGTACTGGCCACACAGTTAGCGGAAATCCAGTCTATCGGTATCACCGCGCCGATAGTGCCATTGAGTAACGTGACACGAGATGGCCTAGAGGATGTTAAACGGCTTCTGCTGCCTGGAAAGACCTATTGTTTCGTCGGCTCGTCAGGGGTAGGGAAGAGTACACTGATCAATCACTTGGTCGGCCGTGAAAAAATGGAAACAAGGTCTATCAGCGGGACCGGAGAAGGGCGGCACACGACCGTTCGTCGTGAGCTGATTCGTCTCGACGGTGGCGCGCTGGTCATCGACAACCCAGGAATGCGCGAATTCGGCATCCTCGGCGCGGAAAGCGGCATAGCGAACAGCTACTCCGACATCATCGCTCTCGCGTCCAGCTGCCGCTATCAAGACTGTAGCCATACTGGCGAGCCAGGCTGTGCCGTACTCGCGGCCGTGCATACCGGCGAGTTCAGCCAGGAATCCCTTGATACTTTTCTCAAGCTCAAAGAAGAATCGGCGTTCAACGACATGTCGTATGCCGAGAAAAGAAAGAAGGATCGAGACCTTGGTCGATACCTCAAGTCGGCGAAGAAAGACTTACGGAATAGGTAGCATGTTGGCGGCGCATAACCCGGCAGTCGAGCGGACCTGCGCAAAAAAGCCACGCAGGCCGCTAACTTCCACGTTGGGCGTCATGGATCTTGAATCATGAACATAAGAGCTTCAGCTGATAGCGACGTGGCTTCTATAGCCGCCTTGTTCACCGAATCAGTGCATCAGATTGCAGCGAGAAGCTATACGTCTGAGCAGTTGGCGGCCTGGGCGCCTGAACCCCCGGATTTAGAGCAATGGCGGGAGCGGCTGGCACTCTTGGAAACGCTGGTGGCGGAATTTGACGGGGCGATGGCCGGCTTTATCTCTTATACCGACAGGGGCCACATAGAGTTCCTTTTCACTTCTCCGACATTCTCGCGCAAAGGCGTGGCATCAAAACTGTATGAGATAGCCGTGCAACGCCTTCATTTGAAGGGGGCCATGAAGTTATCGGCTGACGCCAGCATTGAGGCTCGCCCGTTTTTTGAATCGAAGGGGTTCAGTGCTGTCCAGGAACAAGTCGTGGAGCGGAATGGAGTTCAACTGAGACGATTCGTAATGATTAGAAGGTGCGACGACAAGAACGTCCAACATGACCATGCGGTCGACGCTCGTACCCCACGCGGCTGATGACAAACGTTAAGCCTCCGAGCCACCCATGAAAAGTAGACACTCTCATTAAGATGGCGCACATGCGAGGCACCGAGTGAGACTCGAGATTGATTTTCTGCCGCTCCTGATTGGCCTACTCGCAGCATTCTTTGGTGTTGTGCTCGCCGCCTGTCAGCCGCCGAGCTGGATGAATCGCGCAGTTGCAGGGCTCATGATCGGCACTGGCGTTGGTCCTGCAGTATTTCCAGGGCACGGTGAGTTTGTAGTGGTGCAAGCGGTGCGCCTCCTGTTTTTGCCACATACAGCCGCCATTATCACGGGGTTGGTGTTTGTTATTGTCTGGTCAATGGTGGCATTTATCTTGGCCAGGAAACTTGCCACTAAAAAGGCTCTAACCAGTCCAGAGTGAGCGACCAAGGCTAACAATGAAGAACGTGTTAACCAGCGGATGAAGATCACGGTGAACTTCAGGGCTGGGGCTCACCCACGAGCTTATGCGTCTGATGGCAGATTCAACCATGCCACGGACACCGGAACTATGAGGAAGATTATGAGTGAGTCAACTCATCGCGATTCCACGTTGGCCTCCACGATCAATTATCCGATGACGCTGGTCTGGATGGTGGTTCGGTGTGCGGCATTGTCTGCAGCGCTGGTGTTTGCGAATCTTCCCGCCATCGCTTTCGCCCAATCATCATGCCCGGGAATTCACGTGAAAATTCCGAACATACATAACAGTACTGGAAATATAGCTTGTGGAATTTTCGAATCGCCAGAGGGTTTTCCCAATAAATTTCTGGGTTCGGCAAAGGCAATTATAATAACGAAAATTCAGAAAACAGAAGCGCAATGCGACTTTTCGGATATCCCGCCGGGGACCTATGCGATCGCCGTCATCCATGATGAGAACATGAACGGCGAACTCGACACCAATTGGTTTGGTGTCCCCACGGAAGGCTACGGCTTTTCAAATACGACCATTGACGAATTTGGGGCTCCTGCGTTTTCTGCCGCCAGCTTTCCATACGATGGTAAAACCATTGATCTGACGATCAGGTTGAATTACTGAGCGACCTTTGCATGAATACTGGGGAGTTCTTTCAATCCAGAATTTCCATTCAGAGTTTTGCCGAGAATGTGAAAGCTCGTCGGAGAGTTCGTCAAGCGGCACCGCCCGCCTCCACACATTCGAAAGCAGCTGGATTTAGGATTTCGACTGAATGGATTCCCGCCTCGCGGGAATGACGGTTGGAATTCGCGGGAATGACGGATTAATCAGCCCTTCCTTGGCATAGATACGGAAACCGCCTGCTCACTTCCCCCGCCAATGCAGGTGGTACAGGTCGTGGCGCCGGTCGCGCAGGTTCTTCACCGTGCCGCTGTTACGCGCGGTGGTCAGGGTCTCCGGCCGCAGGTCGGCGATGGCCACGGTTTCCACGTTGGGTGTGGTGTCGGCGGCGATGCCGTCGCGGGCGAAGGGGAAGTCGCAGGGTGTCAGGATGCAGCTCTGGGCGTACTGGATGTCCATGTTGGCCACATTGGGCAGGTTGCCCACATTGCCGGACATGACCACGTAGAGCTGGTTCTCCACGGCGCGCGCCTGGCAGCAGTAACGTACCCGCAGGTAGCTCTGGCGCTCATCGGTACAGAAGGGCACGAACAGGATCTGGATACCCTGGTCAGTGAGATGGCGCGCCAACTCCGGGAACTCGGCGTCGTAACAGATCAGCACACCGATGGGGCCGCAGTCGGTCTCGATGGCGTTCAAGGTGCTGCCACCCTCGATGTTCCACCAGTAGACCTCGTTGGGTGTGGGATGGATCTTGGGCTGTTCATGCACCGTGCCGTCGCGCAGGAACACGTAGGAGATGTTCTCCACCCGACCCGACTCCACCCGGGTCGGGTGCGAACCCCCGATGATGTTGATGTTGTAGCGCAACGCCATGTCACGCAGCGCGTCCCGGAAGCGCGGCGTGTACTTGGTCAGGGCCTCGATGGATTCGGCCGGCGTGAGCTGCTGGTCCTCGATGGATAGCAACTGCAGGGTGAACAGCTCCGGGAAGACGACGAAATCACCCTTGTAGTCGGCCACCACGTCCACGAAGTAGGCCACCATCTCCAGGAATTCCTCGAAGGAACGCACCCGCCGCTGCATATACTGCACGGTACCGACACGAATGGTGTCCGGCAGGCGACCGCCATACCCCTTGCCCTTGGCCCCTTCCCGCACATCCGCCACCTGGGGATTGCGCCAGACCAGGTGGACACCATAGCCCATGGACTGGTGATCCACGTCCAGATAACCCGGGATGATCCCGATGATCTCGAAGCCGTTGCGCAGCTGGAAGGACAGCACCGGGTCGCGCACCTGCTTGGCTTGGACGGCCTCCACGTATTGCTCGACGCTGCCATATTTTTTCAGGCGCCTGGAGAGGGACGGCAGGCGGCCGGAGAACACGACTCCCTTGAGGCCCAGCGACTGGCACAGTTTCTTGCGTTCGTTGTAGAGTCGCTGGCCGAGCCGGTAGCCGCGATAGTCGGGATCGACGCACACCTCCATGCCGTAGAGCCACTCCCCGGACGGGTCATGACGCGAGGCATAGCCGTTGCCGGTGATCTCGGCCCAGGTATGGGGCTTCAGGCCGATCTCCTCACTGATGCGGAAAGTGGCGCAATAGGCCACCACCTTCTCGTCCACCAGCACCACGAACTGGCCCGTGCGGAAGTTGTTGATCTGGCCCATGACCTCGCCTTCCGAGTAGCCGTGCATGCCGGTGCCGGCATAGACGCGTGCCGTCAGGCCGGCGATGGCCGTGGCGTCGGCGGGCCGCGCGTTGCGTACAACCAGTTTGCTGGAAGGATTGGAAAGCTTGCTGCTCATGGAGGATCATCCTTTGGTTGCTGAACCGCGAAAGATCGCGTGCCGTTCCTACAGGGTGCCGGTTTCCTCACCGGCGGATTCCAGCACGATAAAGCTGTAGGGATAGGGATTATCCGCGTCGGCGACATGGTCCTCCCGGGAGCGTTCTTGCCAGCGGGCTGGATCCAGCTCGGGGAACCAGGTATCGCCTTCGACCTCGGCGTCGATCAGGGTGAGGTAGATACGGTCCGTCTGCGGCAGCAGCTGGCGGTAGAAGTCGGCGCCGCCAATGACCATCACCTCCTCCGCATCCCCGGCTGCGGCCAGGCCCGCTTCGATGGAATGCGTCACCACGCAGCCTTCCGCCTGGTAGGCAGGATCGCGCGTCACCACGATATTCGTGCGCCCCGGCAGGGGCCGGCCGATGGAATCGTAGGTCTTGCGGCCCATGATGATCGGCTTGCCCATGGTCACCGCCTTGAAGTGGCGCAGGTCCGCCGGCAGCCGCCAGGGCAGCTGGTTGTCCTTGCCGATGACACCGTTGCGCGCCATGGCCACCACGAAGCTGATGGTGGCCATCAGACCGCCACCGGCGCCTTGATGTGGGGGTGGGGGTCGTAGTCCACCAGCTCGAAATCCTCGAAGCGGAAGGCAAACAGGTCCTTCACCTCGGGGTTGATGCGCATTTGTGGCAGCGGTCGCGGCGCGCGACCGAGCTGCAGATCCGCCTGTTCGAGATGATTGGAATAGAGATGGGCATCGCCCAGGGTGTGGATGAATTCACCG
>DATHUT010000125.1:0-5304 GCA_035462005.1 Gammaproteobacteria bacterium
ATGCCGTGGTGCTGTCCTCTTCCTCGCGGCTGGTCAGGAAAGGGATGTACAGAGCCGACCTGCCCGCGTTGCTGAGTGCGATCGGGAACCCGGTGCTGGTGGGCGGCAGTCAATCGGAACTGGCCCGCCGGGAGATCGAGGGCGCCGCGGCCATCGGGGTCGGAGAGGACCACCAGGACGCACTGGTGATCATCGACACCCTCCTCGCAGGCGCCTGAGTCCACCCATGGAATACGCCCTGGTCTGGCTGCGCCGTGACTTGCGCCTGGAAGACAATCCCGCCCTGCGGGCCGGCCTCGAAGCCGGCCTGGTGCCCGTACCGGTCTACATCCAGAATGCGGCCGATGATGACCTTCCCGTGGGCGGCGCCGGCGCCTGGTGGCTGCACCACAGCCTGGCCGCCCTGGACCGGGATCTGCGGGAACAGGGCAGCCGTCTATTGCTGCGCCGTGGTGATCCCGCCCGGGAACTGCCGGCGCTGGCACGGCAACTCGGTACCCACAAGCTGTTCTGGAACCGTCGCTACGAACCCCACCACCTGGCCCGCGACCGCGCCCTGAAACAACAGCTGGGAGACGCCGGACTCGAGGTGCAGGACTTTCCCGGTAACCTGCTGCGCGAACCCTGGCAACTGTTGAAGGCCGACGGCACGCCCTACCGGGTATTCACTCCCTACTGGAAGGCCCTGCAGCGAACCGGGATCACGGAAGCTTCCAACCCCCCGCTGGCGTGGCCCGCCGGGGATGCACCTGAAGCGGATTCCCTACCCCTGGGAGAGTTACAGCTGTTGCCCTCCATCCCCTGGGATGCCGCCTTTCCCGACCATTGGCAGCCTGGCGAAGCGGGTGCCTGGCAGTCCCTGGAACGTTTTTGCACGGAAGCGCTGGTGGACTATCCCACCGACCGCGACCGGCCCGACCTGCCCGGCACCTCGCGGCTGTCACCCCACTTGCATTTCGGCGAGATCAGCCCGAGCCAGTTGTGGACCGCCCTGTCACACTGGGGCCAGCAGCATGCCCGGCCGGGCACCCTCGCCGCCGTCGAGGCCTTCCAGCGCCAGCTGGCCTGGCGCGATTTTGCCCACCAGCTGTTGCATCACTATCCGCACACTGTCCGCGAACCGCTGGACCGCCGCTTTACTCAATTCCCCTGGGCCAGGGACTACGCCGAACCGCTGCGGCGCTGGCAACGCGGGCAGACGGGCATTCCCATCGTCGATGCGGGCATGCGGGAACTCTGGCACAGCGGCTGGATGCACAACCGTGTACGCATGATCGCCGCCTCCCTGCTTACCAAGAACCTGCGCATCCCCTGGCAGGAGGGCGCCGACTGGTTCATGGATACCCTGGTGGACGCCGACCTCGCCAACAACACCATGGGCTGGCAGTGGGTGGCCGGCTGCGGCGCCGACGCGGCCCCCTACTTCCGCATCTTCAACCCGGTGCGCCAGGGGGAACGCTTCGACCCCGACGGCACCTATGTGCGGCGTTGGGTGCCGGAACTGGGCCGACTGTCGGCCAAGTGGATCCATTCGCCCTGGGAGACTCCGGCCTCGGTGCTGGATGCGGCCGGTATCGAACTGGGGCGTGACTATCCCGCCCCCGTGGTGGACCTGGCCGCCAGCCGGTCCCGTGCCCTGGCCGCGTGGGAGCAGATCAAGCAGACCCGCTAGAGGGCATTGCGCAGACCCATCTCCCGCGGATGGGGCTGCAGGTACACCTGGCGTTCGATATAGGAGTGTGGATGACGCCGGAAATGGTGCTGCAGCATGGTCATGGGCACCACCAGCGGCACGTCGCCGCGCCGGTAGGTCTCGATGCTGTCGTGCAACTCGGCCCGGTCCTCCGGATCGAGTCGCTCGCGCAGGTAACCGCTGAGGTGTTGCAGCACATTCACGTGACGGTTGCGGGTTGCGCGCTGGCGCAGCAACGCCATCAAGCGCTCGATATAGCGCTCGGCAAGGTCCACGAGGGGTTCCAGCCCCGTGCGGGCCACGAGCCGGCCCAGTTCGCGGTAGCCCTGCGGGTTGTGGGCCATGAGCACCAACTTGTGGCAGGCATGGAAATCCACCAGGCCGGCCTTGCTGAGACCTTGCTGCCGAAAGGCGCGCCAGCGGGCGTAGACATAGACGCGGGTGATGAAATTCTCGCGCAACACGGGATCGTGCAGCCTGCCCTCCTCCTCCACCGGCAGCAGTGGCTGATGACGCACCAGTTCATCGGCGAACAGCCCGCGTCCCTGGGCATGGGGCATGCCCTGTTCGGTGTAGACCTTCACCCGCTCGAGCCCGCAACTGGGTGATCCCTTCTTGAGGATGAAGCCACACAGCTCATCGTGTGTACGCCCCACGCGTTCACCGTAGGCACGCAGGGGCAGGCTGTAGTCCAGGCCCGGATTGCGGATGCCCACGGCACGGGGCGCATCCTCCGCACCCACCAGGCGGATGGGTGGGCGCGGCGTGCCCATACCCACGGCCACCTCGGGGCAGAAGGGCAGCAGCCGGAAGTATCCGCCCAGCACCTCGTCGATGAAGGCATCGCGTTTATGGCCGCCATCGAAGCGCACCTTGGCACCGAGCAGACAGGCACTGACGCCGACTGGGATACTGTCCAGGGGAATGGCAAAACGGCTCATGTTCATCACGCGCTCCTCATGCATGGGCCACCGATGGGCCACGCTATAATTGTACAATATTTATATATTTTTTGTATAAGTTAGTTGAGGCCTCCGGATTGCAGTTCCAGGCCGGCATCGGCAACGAGGCCTGGCTATGCCACTCCTGGGCAAACGTGCGGGGCTGCGGTCGCCGTTTTCTTTTCCCGCCCGCCTCGGGGATAATCCGGGTCCCGCAACCCCGAAGCGAGCCCATGTCCCAGCCCATCACGGAAGAACGCCCCAGCCCGCCCCTGCGCCACATCGACCGCGATGGCACCGTCTTCACCCTGCTGGGCACCGCCCATGTTTCGCGCTCCAGCGCCGAGGATGTCGGCAACCTGCTGGAAAGCAGTGACTACGATGCCGTGGCCATCGAGTTGTGCCCGGCCCGCCACCATGCCCTGGTGAACCCCGACGTCTGGGGCCAGACCGACCTGTACCGGGTGTTCAAGGACGGGCGCACCACCATGATGGCCGCCAGCCTGGCCCTGGGGGCCTACCAGCAGCGCCTGGCGGAGCAGTTCGGCATCGAGCCCGGGGCGGAGATGCGCGCCGCCATGGAAGGCGCCCTGGCCCGCGGCCTGCCGGTGCTGCTCATCGACCGCGACATCGGCATCACCCTGCGCCGTGTCTACCGTAACGTGCCCTGGTGGCAACGCATGGGCCTGCTTGCCGGCCTGCTGGGCAGCGTGCTGTCCCGGGAGCAGGTGAGTGAAGAGGAGATCGAGCGCCTGAAGGAAGGGGACATCCTGGAGACCACCTTCGCGGAATTCGCCGACCGCAACCAGGTGCTCTACGAACCCCTGATCGCCGAGCGGGACGAGTACATGGCGGCACGCCTGTGCGAGGAGACCCGCGCCTCGGGCTATCGCAAGGTACTGGCCGTGGTGGGTGCCGGGCACCTGAAAGGCATCGCCGATTACCTTGAACAGGGCACGGTTTGCGCCGCGCCGGAGCAGGTGATCCGACGCCTGGAGCAACAACCGCCACCGGCGCGCTGGCCGAAGGTGTTGCCCTGGGTCATCGTGGCCGTGATCCTGGTCGGTTTCTACATCGGCTTTTCACGCAGCCCGGAACTGGGCATGCTCATGGTCTGGGACTGGATCCTGATCAACGGCGTGCTGTCCGCGCTGGGCGTCATCATCGCCACGGGCCATCCCATGTCCATCCTGGCGGCCTTCCTGGCCGCGCCCTGGACCTCGCTGAATCCCATGATCGGCGCCAGCATGGTGGCCGGGGCCGTGGAGGTCTATTTCCGCAAGCCCCGGGTATCGGATTTCAACCACCTGCGCCACGATGTGACCCACTGGCGTGGCTGGTGGCGCAACCGGGTGTCCCGCACCCTGCTGGTGTTCTTCCTCGCCGGCTTCGGCTCGACCCTGGGCACCTATATCGCCGGCTTCCGCATCTATGACCGCCTGATTGGGAACTGAGCACCCCAGGGACCGGCGGCCGGCGATGACTACTCCGCGCCCGCCGGCCTGACCACATAGCCACCGGATTTCTCATCGCGCTCCAGCTCCAGGAGATGGCGCGCCTGCGCCTCCAGCAGCATGTCGCTGAAGCCGCGAAAACCATGATAGCTTTCGTTGAAACCCGGTTTGCGGCGCTTGATCATCTGCTTGACCATGGAGCCCCAGACCTTTTCCTCTTCGCCCCGTTCCTCCATCAGATCCTCGACCGTGGCGACGATGAGATCCAGGCCTTCCTGCCGGCGCTGTTCCTCGTCACTGGCCTTTTTGGGCGCGGCGGCGCCTTTCGCGGGTGTCTTCTTTTTCGCGCGTCGCGGCTTTTTCTCGTCACGCACCAGGTCGTCGTAGTAGATGAATTCGTCGCAGTTGGCGGTGAGCAGGTCCGAGGTGGAGTTCTTCACACCCACGCCAATCACGGTCTTGTTGTTCTCCCGCAGTTTACTCACCAGGGGAGAAAAGTCCGAGTCGCCGGAGATGATGACGAAGGTATCCACATGGGACTTGGTGTAACAGAGATCCAGGGCATCCACCACCATGCGGATGTCCGCCGAATTCTTGCCGGACATGCGCACATGGGGGATCTCGATCAATTCGAAGGCCGCCTCATGCATGGTCGCCTTGAACTCCTTGTAGCGGTCCCAGTCGCAATAGGCCTTCTTGACGACGATATTGCCCTTGAGCAACAGCCGTTCCAGCACCTTCTGGATACTGAAGGCGGAATAACTGGCATCGCGCACGCCAAGGGCGACGTTTTCGAAGTCGCAAAACAGCGCCATGTTACTGGTCTTGGTTTTTTCCACGGCATGCTCCTTTAGTCATGGGAAGGGGATAGTGTGTCAGCTGGCAAACAGCCCGGTCACGGCTTCCGTGATTTCCTGTTCCAGACGTGAAAACAAATCCCTCGGCAGCGCACCCAGCGGCTCCGCGAATCCATTCCCCACCCCGATCCCCAGCAGTGTAATCGGTTCCGGCCGACTGTACAGGACTTCCATCAAGGGCAGGATTTCCCGCAGGCCGAGCCCATGGCTGCCGGAGAACAGTGGCGCCTGCGCGAGTTCCCGCCAGGAAAGCCGCTGTATCTCGCCGAGGGATCGCCCCTGCAGGGCGTCGATGAGCAGCACAGCCGTGTCGGGCTGGATCAGGGCCGGCAGTTGCGCGGGGCTGGGGCAGGCTTGCA
>DATHUT010000126.1:0-4044 GCA_035462005.1 Gammaproteobacteria bacterium
GAGGACCGCCATAGCGTGCGGCGCCTGACCCTGATGGCAGAGCTGCGCGCCGCCATCGAAAAACACCAGTTGGAACTGCATTACCAGCCCAAACTGAATCTCAAGACGCGACAGGTGGATGGTGTCGAGGCGCTATTGCGCTGGCAGCATCCTGAATATGGTTATGTTACACCCGATGAATTCATTCCCCTGACGGAACAGAGCGGGCTCATTTTTCCGCTCACCGAGTGGGTGTTGCGCGAGGCCCTGCGCCAGCGTGAACTGTGGCACAAACAGGGCTTGCACCTGCATGTGGCGGTTAACCTGTCCACCTGTAGCCTGCAGGATGCCCAGTGCGCCAGCAAGATCGCCAAGCTGCTCAGCCACCGGCTGGTGGTGGCGGACCAGCTGGTACTGGAGATCACCGAAAGTGCCATGATGACAGATGTGAATCGCGCGATGGATGTGGTGAGCGCGTTGGATGCCATCGGTGTCCGTTTGTCCATCGATGACTTCGGCACCGGGTTTTCCTCACTTTCCCATCTCAAGCGCCTGCCCGTGGACGAGCTCAAGATCGACCGCTCCTTCGTACAGGACATGGAGCGGGACGAAAGTGACACCATCCTGATCCAGTCCATTATCGATCTCGCCCACAACATGGGTTTGTGGGTAGTGGCCGAGGGCGTGGAAAGCGCCGGGGCCATGGAGATGCTGGAGCAGCTTGGCTGCGACATGGCACAGGGCTTCCACATCAGCCGGCCACTGCCGGCCCGGGAATTCGAAACCTGGCTGGAACAATCCACCTGGCGTGGGGATGCGCAGGACGACGACCTGGATCCTGAACTGGTGCTTGCCACCTGATCAGGGCAGGTCGGCGCCTAGGAACGCCAGCCGGGCTGCCCCAGGGGCGCCTCCTGGATCCACACCCGCGTACCCGTCGTCACCTGGTCGAACAATGCGATGACCTCCTGGTTGCGCATGCGGATGCAACCGTGGGACTGGGCCACGCCCATGGGACAATCATCGGGACATCCGTGGATGTAGATGTAGCGGCGCATACTGTCCACCTGGCCGAGGCGGTTGAAGCCGGCTTGCTGGCCGCTGAGCCAGAGGATACGGGTCAGGATCCAGTCACGCGCGGGATGGGCCCGCGCCAGTTCCGGGCTATAACACTCGCCAGTGGGCCGGCGCGCCACGAACACCGTCCCCGTTGCGCAACCGGCGCCGATCCTGGCACGTACCCGATGCCAGCCACGGGGAGTGCATTCACTCCCCATCAACTCCCCGGCGCCGTTGCGGGCACTGGAGATGGACCACTCTCCCAGTACGCCCCGCGGATCGAGCAGCCAGAGGCGCTGGTCGGCCAGACTGATCTGGATTTGTTTTTCAGCCATCGCAGTTATTGCATCCGGGTGCGCCGCACCCATTGCACCCCATCGTAATTGCCATCGGCCGCCATGCGGTAGCCTTCCACATCGGCACGCGCGGCGTACACATGATCTTCGTACCAGAGAGGGATGTAGGGTAACAGATCCAGCAGCCGTGCCTGGAGGGCACGATAGGCGCCGGCCTGTGCCTCCCCGTCCGCGGCCGTCTCGGCCGCTTCGATCAGTCGATCCACCTCGTCATCCGCCAGGCGGCCACGGTTGGCGCCTGTCGGCGGCAGCGCTGTGCTGTGAAAGGCATAGCGGAAGATGTCCGGAGTCTTGATGCCTACCCAGGACAGGCTGTAAAGCTGGAATTGCCCGGCCCGGATATCGGCATAGAAGGTACCCCAGTCATAACTCTGCAGGCGTGTCTCGATCCCCACCTCCGCCAGCTGTTGCTGGAACACTGTGGCGATGCGCAATCGCAGGGGATCCGCCGAGGTCTTGTAGGTGAGCTGCAGGGGTCGCTCGGGACCATAGCCTGCCGCCGCCAGATACGCTCGGGCCCGTTGCGGATCGTGCTCGATCTGCGCCAGGCCCGGGTGACCCGCCCAGTGATCGGGCGGCAGCAGGGCTGCCGCGGCGCGGGCGCCATCCCCCAGAATGTGACGGATAATCGCCCGGCGGTCGATGGCATGGGCAATGGCCAGGCGCACGCGCGAATCCCCGGTGGCCGGGTCCTGAAGATTGAAACCCAGGTAGGCAAAATTGCTGCCAGGACGCTGCCGTACCTGCAGCTCCGGCTGTGCCGCCAGGTAGCGCATCAGTTCCGCGGGCAGGTCGTTCTGTAGCATGTCCACCTCGCCGCGCAATAGCTTCAACACCCGTACGGTGGGATCGGGCACCAGCAGGAATTCAAATTGCTGGCCATCCTCCCGGCGCGTCAGTCGCAAACGTCCGGTCTCCGGCCAGTCGCGCAACTGGAAAGGCCCGCTCCCCAACGGCCGTTCCTGCAAGGGGTGCCTTGCGGCGATGGCTTGTGCCGGTACGATGCCAATGACCAGGTAGCCGGGAAACAGGGGATCGGCGCGGGACAGGTGGAAATCCAGGGTATCCTCATTCAGCACCTCGATGCGCTCGATCAGTTCCAGGCTGCTGCGGTGCGGCGAGCCGGTGGCGGGATCGAGAATGGAGGCATAGGTGGCGGCCACGTCAGTGGCGGTGAGACGCGATCCATCGTGAAAATCACGTCCTTCCTCACCCATATGAAACCGGTACCGCAGGGGACCGAGCGCTTCCCAACGGGCCAGGGAGGGCACCGGTCGGAACTGGTCGTCGAAATCCACGAGGGTCCGATAGAGCAGGCGGTTGATGCGGGTGGACGTGGCATCGGTGGCGAAGCGCGGGTCCAGGTTGGTGGGCGCGGCCCCCAGGGCGAAACGGATTACCTCGTCACGGGGCTGGTCGCAGGCGACCAGGCATAGCAACAGGACAACACACAGGCCCTGGCGCCAGGACATTACCAATCCTTCCAGGGGCACCGCGCCAGGAAATGGTTGTAATAACGCGCGTCGTGGGAAACCTCTTCACCCAGCCAGGCGGGCCGCTCGAAGACTTCCGCCACAGCGTCGAGTTCGATCTCCGCTACCACCAGTCCGGCGTTGGCGCCCGCGAACACATCGACTTCCCACAGATGGCCACCATGATGTACCCGGAAGCGGGTCTTCTCGATCAACCCGCCGATACAAAGATCCGCCAGCATCCGGCGGGCATCCTCCAGGGGAATGGAATATTCATATTCCTGGCGCTGTATGCCTGCGTCGGCGCTCTTGATGTTGAGATTGGCGCACTCCCCTTCGATGCGTACCCGCACCGAGGCATGTCCCTCCTCGTTCAGGTAGCCCTGCAGGAAGCGCGTGCCGGCGTCGGCCAACAGGCGCCACTCCTCGCTGGTCACCAGGAATTTGCGTTCGATTTCGGTTGCCATGGATTGCCATCTGCCTTGCGCACCCGACCATAGTATGCGAGGAGATCACACATCGGCAAACAGTCGGAGCCGCACCTTCAGGCGTCGCAGGGATTCCCCTGACAGCATGCCCGGCAGGATCAGCAGCGGCAAAGCCTGTGCCCGTTCCGGACGCAGGCGCAACTGCAGCAAGGGCCCACGTTGAAAATAGCGCGGCTCAAGCCGCGCGGAGGATACCTGGCCATCGGCGAACCACAGCTGCCAATGGTCCTGCTCCTGCCATACCGCCCGTATCAGGCGCCGGGAGGTATGCAGACGCAGGTTGTGGATTCCTGCCACCAGCCATGGGGCCAGCAGCAGTACCCGCCAGGGCCAGGCCAGGGGCAGCCACAGGATCAACAGCAGGGTCACCGCTTGCAGGATGCCGAGGCTCAACAGCCACCAGCCGGGCATGCGGAATTCAAGCCGCAGCGGTGTTGCGTATGTTCCGGACAAGTTGCGCGACCTCCTTGTCGCTGGGGATCTGCCGCCCCATCAGCCATTCCAGGAGCACGGCGTCGGGGTAATCCAGCAGGGTTTCGAAACAGGCCTGCCGGTCGGTATCGAGCCAGTCCCGCTGCTGGCACAAGAAGTCCTGCAGCAACAGGTCCAGCTCGCGCATGCCGCGCCGGCACTGCCAATACAACCGGTTGTACTCGCCATCGTTCACAGTGATCGTTTCACCATGAGCTG
>DATHUT010000127.1:0-2916 GCA_035462005.1 Gammaproteobacteria bacterium
AGGGCGCTGCCCAGCAAGGCCGTGGGGTTGGCGAACAGGCCGAGCACCAGGAACATGGTGATCTGCGCCAGCCAGGCCATGCCGTCATGGAAACGCAGGATGTTCTGGCCTGCCTGCAGGGGACGGTTGGCGACCACCAGACCCGCCAGGTAGGCGGCCAGGAAGCCGCTGCCGCCCAGCACCGAGGCAGCGGCGAAGATGGTCACCCCCCCGGACAGGGCCACCAGGGGGTAGAGCCCCGGACTCAGTTGCATGCGGTTGATCACCAGGCTGAGCAACCTGCCGCCGGCCAGGCCGAAGGCCGTTCCCAGGCCCATCTGCACCACGAAGACCCACACCACATCCCAACCGAGCCGGGTCTGGCCCGCCAGCAGGGCCTCCACCAGCACGATGGTGAGGAATACCGCCATGGGGTCGTTGCTGCCCGATTCGATCTCCAGGGTGGCGCCCACCCGCTGCTTCAGTTCCAGTCCCCGGGAGTGCAGCAGGGAGAATACCGCCGCGGCATCGGTGGAACCGACGATGGCACCGATGAGCAGGCCCTCCAGCCAGGACAGGCCCAGTACCCAGGCGGCGAACAGGCCGGTGATCAGGGCGGTGAGCAATACCCCCAGCGTCGCAAGGGACAGGGCCGGGCGCAGGCCGACACGGAAATTACGCACATCGGTGCGCAGGCCGCCATCGAACAGGATCACCGCCAGGGCGACGCTGCCTACCAGGTAGGCGGTGCGGATATCGGCAAAGACGATGCCACCCAGGCCTTCATCGCCGATGAGCATGCCGATGCTGAGGAATACCAGCAGCAGTGGCATGCCCACCCGGGCCGACAGGGCACTGGCCAGGATGCTGAGCAACAGCAGGCCAGCGGCGAGCAGGATGAATTGGTTGACGATGTCCATGGTGTGCCATCGAATATACCATCAACCCGTGGCGGGTTTGTGTATTGCGTCGCCGCTGGGCAATATACAATTTCCTGACGGCATTCAGTACACAGGTGTTGCATGGCAACCAAGGATTCTTCCCCCGACAGCCGCCTCGACCGCATCGTGGCCGAAGCCCACCGCAACCGCGACCAGCGGGAACGCGATTATCGCGAACGCGCCCTCAAGCTCTATCCCTGGGTATGCGGACGTTGCAGTCGCGAGTTCACCCGCGAGAATCTGCGCGAACTCACGGTGCATCACCGTGACCACAACCACGACAATAACCCGGAGGACGGCAGCAACTGGGAACTGCTGTGCCTCTACTGTCACGACAATGAACACATGCGCCATGTGGATCAGGTGCGTGGTGCGGGTTACACGGAAAACGCGAAGCCCGCCGCTGCCACCCACAATCCCTTTTCTGCGCTGAAGGACCTGCTCAAGGGTGACGGGTCCTCCTGATGTTCGAGACCGCCATCGTGGCATTTACCACCCTGTTCGCGACGGTTGGACCCATCGACGTGGCGGTGATGTATGCGGCACTCAGCTCTGACAATCCACCGTCCCGGCGTCGTGCCATGGCCTTGCGCGGCACCCTGGTGGCGGCGGGCATCCTGCTGTTCTTTGCCTTGTTCGGACGCACCGTGCTCGATCACCTGGGCATTTCCCTCGCGGCGCTGCGTACCGCCGGCGGCATCCTGCTGTTGCTGATTGCCATCGACATGGTGTTTGCCCGCTCTTCCGGCGGCGTGTCCACCACGCCCGACGAGATCCGCGAAGCGGCGAAGAAGGAAGACTTGTCGGTGTTTCCCCTGGCCACGCCGCTGATCGCCGGGCCCGGTGCCATGGGCGCTATCCTGCTGTTGATGGCCAACGCCGAGGGCCAGCCCCGCTTGCAGATGATGGTGCTGTTGTCCCTGGCGCTGGTGATGATCATCACCCTGCTGGCCTTGCTGGGGGCCAATCATCTGCAGAGATACATCGGCGTGACCGGTCTGCATGTCATCAGCCGGGTATTCGGGGTGGTGCTGGCGGCGCTGGCGGTACAGTTCATCATCGACGGCATCGGCCAAAGCGGACTGCTGCAGATGCTGCAGGACAGCCCGGTGGGTTGATCCACCATGGCCCGGGCTGCCCCGACCGGATGCCGCCACGTTATGACCGTATGGTGACAACATGAGTGTGAATGAAATCGAGGTACGCAAGAACGGTCCCCTGCTGTGTCGGGGGGATGTCGAGGTTCGTGATGCCGCCGGCAACCTGCTGGAACATTCCGACGACGTAGCCCTGTGTCGCTGTGGCCTGTCCGACCTCAAGCCCTTTTGTGATGGGACCCACAAGAAGATCGGCTTCGAGGCATCCGGCCTTCTCCATGACGAAAAACCGGAGGCGCTGGAAGGGCAGGGACCCTTGCAGGTCACGGTGCGCAACAATGCCATGCTGGTCTTCAAGGGACCGATGCGTATCGTGGGCAGCGAAGGCGGAGCAACCACCCGCAACAAAGCCGCCCTGTGCCGCTGCGGCCAGTCGGAGCGCAAGCCCTTTTGTGATGTGAGCCACAAGACCTGCGGTTTCAAGGCCGAGTAGTCAGGCCCGCCCGTGGGGATTCGGTTCAACGGCCGGCCCAGGGTGCACGCCGGGGGCAGGGCAGCCGCCCCAGCAGGCGCGTTCCCCAGGCTTTCTTCACAGGGTGCGCACCGCCTGGGCGAAGATCTCCGCCAGGGTAATGCGGTTGCTGGGGTGGGGGATACTGTCGGTGCTCCAGATGCGCGCAATACCGGCCTGTTCCAGGGTGCGCTGTGTGTCCGTTCCGAACAGGGCGTGGGTACCGGCGGCATCCACCCGTGCCGCCCCCCGCTCATGCAGCAGGGCGGCGGCACCCATCAGGGTATGACCGGTGCTGACCATGTCATCCACCAGCACCACGTTGCGTCCCTGGTACTCGAAGTCCGGCAGTTGAATGTGCACCCGGGTGTCACCTTCGCGCACCTTT
>DATHUT010000128.1:0-3390 GCA_035462005.1 Gammaproteobacteria bacterium
GGCTCTTGAATGGACAGCCACTGACCCTGCCCTATTACGGTGACAGCGCCATGGCACGCTGGGTAGGGGACCGGGTCCGGGAACAGGATATCCACCAGTTGTTCGCCTTTTCCTCTGCCATGGGCCAGTATGCTCCGGAACTGCGTGACTGGCCCATGCGGCGGGTCATGGACCTGGTGGACGTGGATTCGGACAAATGGCGCCAGTACAGTGAACACAAGGCCTGGCCCATGAACTGGGTATACGCCCGCGAGGCGCGTCGACTCGCGGCCTACGAACGCCGCCTGGCCGCCGAGTGGGATGCCTGCCTGCTGGTGTCGGAGACTGAGGCACAGTGGTTGCGCGAGCGTGCCCCGGAGTCCGCGCAGCGCATCCATGCCTTGAACAATGGCGTTGACGTGGCCCACTTCCAGCCGGACCAGGATTTCAGCCAGCCATATACCGAGGGGGAACGCGCACTGGTCTTTACCGGTGCCATGGACTACTGGGCCAATGTGGATGCCGTGTGCTGGTTCGCTGAAAAGGTATGGCCGGAGATCCTGCGCCAGCAGGCGATGGCACGCTTCTATATCGTGGGTTCCCGACCCGCGGCCGCGGTGCAGCGCTTGGCACAGCATCCCGGTATCGTCGTCACCGGTACCGTACCCGATGTGCGTCCCTATATCGCGAATGCCCATGGTGCCGTGGCCCCCCTGCGGGTGGCACGCGGTATCCAGAACAAGGTGCTGGAGGCCATGGCCCTGGGGCGACCGCTGGTGATCACGACCGCCGCTGCCGATGGCATCGACATCGATGGACTCCCCGGGGTGGTGGTCAGTGACGTGGTGGCCGGGCAGGTGCAGGCCTGTCTTGAGCTGTTGCGGCCGGAAGCCGCACCGCCAGCCAATGCCGCGATGCGCGCCTGGATTTCCCGGCATTATGACTGGAATCGCAATCTGTCCCGCCTGGATCAGCATTTCGCGGCAGCGGATACCGCCACTTCCCAAACAGCCCGTTCCCTGGGCCTGGGGGTTTGAGCAGGATGTCCGATTCGCTGCAAACACGCACTGCAGCCCTGAGCCCACCCACAGCGGCTCCGGTCTACCGTTCATACGTACCTTTTTGGCTATGCGCCGTAAGCCTGCTGGCGACCCTGTGGTTGTTCTGGCCTACCGCTTGGTCCATGGCACAGATCTGGTCACGCTCGGAAACCTTCGCCCATGGTTACCTGATCCTGCCCATCAGCCTCTGGCTGGTATGGCGTAAGCGTGAGGCCCTCGCCCTGGTGACACCGCACAGCGAGTGGCGTGGCATGGTGCTGTTGTTCCTGTTGGGCTTTGCCTGGCTGTTGGCGCAAATCGCCGATGTTCAGGTGGTGCAGCAACTCGCCTTCGTGGCCATGCTGCCCACCCTGGTGTTCACCTGCCTGGGTTGGCCCATGGTGCGGGTGATCCTGTTCCCGCTCCTGTTTCTGTTCTTCGCCGTTCCCATGGGTGAAGCCCTGATCCCGTCCCTCATGGATTTCACCGCCCTGTTCACGGTTACGGCCTTGCGTCTAAGTGGTCTGCCCGTGTACTGGGAGGGGCTTTATTTCAGCATCCCCAGTGGCAACTGGTCGGTGGTGGAGGCCTGTAGCGGGGTACGCTACCTCATCGCCTCCGTCACCATTGGCAGCCTGTTTGCCTACCTGACCTATCGCAGCTACTGGCGTCGCGCCATTTTCATCGGCCTGGCACTGCTGGTGCCGATCCTGGCCAACGGCATGCGTGCCTATATGATCGTCATGATCGGCCACCTGAGTGACATGAAACTGGCACAGGGAGTCGATCACTTCATCTATGGCTGGTTGTTCTTCGGCATGGTGATGCTGCTGCTGTTCTGGATCGGCTCCCGCTGGAGTGAAACCGAGGCAACGGCTGCCGATGCGGCAGGTGTGCAGGATACGACACTGGCGCCGCATTCTGTCGCTCGCTTCGCCACAATCGCCGTGAGCAGCCTGGCCATCCTGCTGGTCTGGCCCATCTGGGGCCAGTATCTCGATCGACAGCAGGCCGGATGGGAACCGGGCCTCTACCAGGCCACTGCCCCTGCGGGCCGTGGCGGCTGGGAGAGGGTGGAGCACGACTGGCTGGACTGGAAACCGCGCTATATCGCGCCGGATCAGGAAATCCAGGTCAGTTATCTCCAGTCGGACCAGCGCGTGGGACTGTACCTGGCCTTCTACGGTCGCCAGCGCCAGGACGCCGAACTGATCAACACCCAGAACGTCATGGTTCCCCAGAAGCATCCGGTATGGCGCGAGGTGCAGCGGACCCGTGTGGATATCGATCTGCCCGATACTACGCTGCAGGTTCGTCAAGCACGCCTGGCGGGATCTGGGCAGCGCGTTCTCGTCTGGCACTGGTACTGGTTGGAAGGCACGCATACCTCCAGCAATGTCCTGGCCAAGCTGGTCGAGGCGCGTAATCGCCTGCTGGGTGGGCGCCATCCCTCTGTGGGTATCGTTCTCTATACCCCCTACGAGCATGACCGGGATGGCGCGGAGCAGTATCTGCAGGGCTTCCTGGATGACATGCTGGAACCGCTCGAGGCGGAACTGGCACGTCTGGACTAGGGACGGGATTCCGTGATGCAGGAGGTCGGAAAACCGCCGTTGATCATGCATGTCATCTACCGCCTGGCGGTCGGGGGGCTGGAGAATGGCCTCGTGAATCTCATTAACCGCATACCTGCCGACCGCTACCGGCATGCCATCGTGAGCCTCACGGATATTTCGGATTTTCGCGAGCGCATCGTCCGTCCCGACGTGGAGTGTATCGCCCTGCACAAACGTCCCGGGCACGATGTGCGCATGCTGTGGAATTTGTGGCACTTGTTCCGGACACGACGCCCCAGAATCGTGCACAGTCGCAACCTCGCCGCCCTGGATGCCCAGCTTCCGGCCTGGCTGGCGGGAGTGCCGGTGCGCATCCATGGCGAGCATGGCCGTGACGTGCACGACCTGGACGGCAATAGTCGCAAGTACCGGTGGCTGCGGCGCGGCTTTCGCCCGTTGATCCACCGCTACGTGCCCCTGTCACGGGACCTAGAGGATTACCTGCGGGGCCCGGTGGGCGTCCCCGAGTCACGGATCTGCCTGATCTGCAATGGGGTGGATACGCAACGCTTCCGGCCCGCGACCACGCGCGCGGGTGTGCTGCCGTCGGGTTTCGCCAGGGAGGACAGCCTGGTCATCGGTACCGTGGGACGCCTCGAAGCGGTCAAGGATCAGCTGACCCTGGTGAAGGCCTTCGTGGAACTGGTGCGGAGTTTGCCCGAAGGTGAACGGTTGCGCCTGGTACTGGTGGGGGAAGGCAGCCTGCGCGCAGCCATCGAGGCCCTGCTGACCGAGGCCGGCCTGACACGGCAGGT
>DATHUT010000129.1:0-5259 GCA_035462005.1 Gammaproteobacteria bacterium
TCTTTTCGGTGTTCGGCGTGAATGACGATGCTTCGCACGAGCAGCATCCCGCGCTCGCCGCGCTTGGCCCTGTCGGGCACGTATATTCGCCATGGAAATTAAACGAACAAGAACGGGATTCCGCGGCCCTCGAGTTGTCGCGCACGCACAAGGTTCCAGTTGTGCTTACCGTCGAGGCTCCGGGCGTACTGTGCGCCCGCACCGAAGATAGAGAATACCAGCTGCCTCGCGACTGTGCCGAACTGTTTGGCGCCCAACATCCGTTCCTTGGCTCCATTGGTGAGGATCTGGTACGACTCTGTGAGCATGTGGATGCTGGCGACTTTGTGCTCCTGGGTTGGCGAGACGGCCTTGCCCCATTGACCTTCGCCGATGAGAACGGTGCTCATGCCGGTGTCTCACCGGAAGAGACCAACGGGTTTGCATTGCTTCCCGCCGATACACACCTGCCATCGACCGGGCATGACTACTTGCGCCCCATGGATCTGCGTAACGCGGCCTTGCGACACCTGGGGCGGACGGATCACAAACCCGGCGCCTTGCGCAGGCATGTGGCAAGCACCCAGACCGATGTCCTTCGTGTCATGACCTATAACGTCCATAGCTGTGTCGGAATGGATGGCAAGATCGATGCCGAGCGAATCGCGCGTGTCATTGCCCGCGCCCGACCCGATGTGGTGGCGCTGCAGGAGCTGGACGTGGGGCGTGAACGCAGCTTTGGATTGGATCAGGCGGAGCTGATCGCGCATTACCTGGAGATGGAGTTCCATTTCCATCCAGCCATGCACCTGGAAGAGGAGCGTTATGGCGATGCGATCCTGACCCATTTGCCCCAGCGCCTGGTGAAGGTCGGTTCGCTGCCGGGGCTGGCGGACAGGCCCAAACTGGAACCACGTGGGGCGCTCTGGGTTGCCATCGATCTGAATGGCCAGGAGGTCCAGGTTATCAATACCCACCTGGGCCTGTATTCACGCGAACGCTTGGCCCAGATCGAGGCCTTGCTCGGTGATGACTGGCTGGCCGATGAACAATGCCAGGGTCCGGTCATCTTCTGCGGAGATTTCAACGCGCCACCCTCGTCACCCGTATGCCGTCGGGTCAGCGAGTGGTTCAAGGACGCCCAAGTGGTGGCGCAGGATCACCGTCCCAAGGGTACCTTCTCCAGCCGCTTCCCGACCCTGCGTATCGATCACCTCTTTGTCAGCCCCGGCATCGAGGTGACCGGCATCGAAATCCCCGCTTCGCGGCTCGCGCGCATTGCCTCAGACCACCTGCCGCTGCTTGCGGAACTGCGCATTCCCGGGAGCGATGGCGCCGCCAGTCATACCCGGCTTTGATGGTATGATTGCGTCTTCATTCCCGCCGGGCGATTTGGCCCGGCTTCAGGCCTGGGGGCGCGTCCTGGAACCACGCATCGGCACACTGCAGACGCTGCTGGAAGAACTCGGCCAGGGCGTCACCCTGGTCACCGCCAATGCGCGACTGGCCACGGCATTGCGCCAGGCCCATGACCGGCAGTTACTGGTCCGCGGCGAGGTCGTGTGGTCCAGCCCGGACCTGCTGCCCTGGTCGCGTTGGCTGCAACGCTGTCGGGAAGAGCAACTTCTGGCACCGGCTGCGCCGCCTCCCTCCCTGCTGCTTTCCGATGCCCAGGAGCTGCTCTTATGGGAGCGGGTCATCCAGGCCAGCGCCGGCAATGCCCTGTTGCAGGTGCCGGCCACCGCGCGCCGAGCCCGCGAGGCGGCCGAGCGTCTCCTGGCCTGGCGCCTGGACGAGACGCGCCTGGCAGCGGCCATCCACAACGAGGACAGCCAGGCCTTTCGCACCTGGTGGCGGGAGGTGCGCCATACCTGCCAGCGCGAAGACTGGTTGCTGCCCGCCCAGCTCGCCGATCACCTGTTCCTCACCCCGGGAATCTCATCCGTTCCATCCCGCCTGCTGCTGGTAGGCTTCGACGAACTCACCCCCCAGCAGGAGCATCTGATCGAACGCCTGCGGGCCGCCGGTTGTGTCGTCGAATGGTTTGCCTTCGAACCACTGCCGGCTTCGCCGGTACTGCACGTCTGTGCCGATGCCCGCGAGGAGGCCCTGCGGGCGGCGCGCTGGGCACGGGCGCGACTGGAACGAAACCCCGAGGCGCGTGTTGCCATCGTGGTGCCGGACCTGCAGGCCATGCGCCCCGCCCTGGTACAGGCGCTGGACAGTGTCCTGTTGCCACCCGCCCTGCAGCCGCAGGAGTGGCAACGGGTCCGTCCCTACAACCTGTCCCTGGGCTTGCCCCTGACCGAGCATCCCCTGGTGCAGAGCGCCTTCGATGGGCTTGCCCTGCTGGATCGGGCCATCGCCCTGGATAGCGTCAGTCGCCTGTTGCGCAGCCCCTTCCTGGCGGGTTGGGAAGAGGAGGGCGCGGCGCGCGCCCTGCTGGATGCCCGCCTGCGCCAACGCGGCGAACTGCAGGTTACGCTGCCTACACTGCACTACGAGGCCCGTCGGGAAGATCGTACCTGGCACTGTCCAGGCCTCGCGACCGCGCTGGCCCGCCTGCGGGAATCCGGCAAGGATCTGCAGGGCCGCCGCAGCCCCGGCGCCTGGGTGGAAGGCTTCAGCGCCTGGCTGCGGGATCTGGGCTGGGCGCAGGGCCGCAGCCTGTCCAGCGCCGAGTACCAGACCCGACAGGCCTGGCGCGAGCTGCTGGCCAGCCTGGCCGGCCTCGAGCCCCTGGAACCCCGACTGGACCGGGGCGCGGCCCTGCACCGGCTGCAGCGCCTGGCGGCCGCGCGCCTGTTCCAGCCGGAGACCCCCGATGTGCCGCTGCAGGTACTGGGTGTGTTGGAGACCTCCGGCCTCCAGTTCGATCACCTCTGGGTCATGGGCCTGCACGATGGCGTCTGGCCCGCGGCGCCGCGCCCCAATCCCTTCCTGCCCCTGGCCCTGCAGCGCGAGCTGGGGCTGCCCCATGCCAGTGCCGAGCGGGAATTGGAGGTGGCACGACGTACCACTGCACGGCTGTTGGGCAGCGCCCATGAAGTGCTGGTGAGCGTGCCGCGTAACGAGGGGGACCGGCCGCTGCGCGCCAGCCCCTTGCTGGAGGACCTGCCCCTGGTGGCGGTCGAGGCATTGGAGCTGTGGCGGGAACCCCTGTGGCGGGAGCAGCTGTTCGCCGCGCGCGCTACGGAAATCCTGGCCCCGGACCCGGCCCCGCCGGTCGATGCGATCCAGGCGCGCGGTGGCAGCTCGGTATTCAAGTACCAGGCCGCCTGTCCCTTCCGCGCCTTTGCCGAGCTGCGCCTCGCTGCCAGACCCCTGGAGCAGGCGGAGATCGGCCTCGATGCACGCACGCGGGGTTCCCTGTTGCATCGTATTCTGGAAAAGCTGTGGCAGGTCATGGGCAACCAGGCAGGCCTGCTGGCCCGGGCGGAGGAGGAGCTGCAGGCCCTGGTGGAAGAAGTGGTGGCCCAGGAACTGGAGCGGATCGAACAACAGCATCCCTTCACCATGACGCCGCGCTTTCGCGAGGTGGAGGCGCAACGTCTGCAGCGCCTGGTGCTGGACTGGCTGGAGCTGGATCGCAGTCGGGCGCCCTTCCGGGCAGTGGAACCGGAACAGGAATACCCGGTCCTGCTCGGCGGCATCGAAGTGCGCATCAAGATCGATCGCATCGATACCCTCGAGGATGGCCGCAAGCTGCTCATCGACTACAAGACCGGCAAGGTGGAGGCGCGCCAGTGGTTCGGTGAGCGGCCCGAGGAACCCCAGCTGCCCCTGTACAGCACCGCCCTCACCGAGCCTGTGGCGGGGCTGCTGATCGCCCAGTTGCAGACCGGCGGCCTGGGCTTCAACGGCGTGCTGGAGGAGGCCGGGCTGGTGCCCGGCGTAAAGGCCTTTTCACAGCTCAAGCAATGCCGCGAGCAGGCCGACTGGGCGGCGTTGCTGGCGGATTGGCGCGCGACCCTGGAGGCGCTGGGCGCGGCCTTCCATGACGGGCAGGCACAGGTGGATCCCCGCGACTATCCCAACACCTGTCAGTACTGCACCCTCACACCCCTGTGCCGTATTCAGGAGCAGGTCGCGCTGGCACCGGAACAGGAGGGTGATGGCGATGACTGAGCCCCGCCCCGTGGAGGACGCGGCGACCCGTGCCCGGGCCCTCGATCCGCAGCAGTCCTTCATCACCCAGGCACCTGCAGGTTCCGGCAAGACCGGACTGCTGACCCAGCGTTTCCTGCGCCTGCTGGCAGGGGTCAACAACCCCGAGGAGATCATCGCCATCACCTTTACCCGCAAGGCGGCGGGGGAGATGCAGGCCCGCATCCTCGAGGCCCTGGAGGCGGGCGAGTCGGACCAGCCGCCGCAGGCGGCCCATGAACGCCTGACCTGGGAGTGTGCCCGCGCGGCCCTGGCGCGGGATCGCGAACTGGGCTGGTCGCTGCGCGCCAATCCGGCGCGGCTGCGGGTGCAGACCATCGATTCCCTGTGCGCGGCCCTGGCGCGGCAGATGCCGTTGTTGTCCCGCTTCGGTGCCGTGCCCCAGACCGTGGAGGATGCACGGCCGCTGTACATCGAGGCGGTGCGGCGAACCATCGCCGAACTGGAGACGGGCGAGGACTGGTCCACCGCCGTCGCCCACCTGGTACGCCACCTCGATAACCGGCTGGAGTACGTGCAATCGCTCATCGCCACCATGCTGGCGCGGCGCGAGCAATGGCTGCGCCATGTGGCGGACCGCAGCCATCCTTCCATCGCCCGCGAAAACCTGGAGGCCACGCTGGCGCGCGTGGTGGAAGAGGCCCTGGCGGAACTGCGCGCCCGCCTGCCGGGTGCCTGGCGGGACAGCCTGCTGCCGCTGGCGCGCTATGCCGCGGCCAACCTGCCCGACGCGGCGCCCATCGCCAGCTGTGCCGGGCTGTGGGACTGGCCGGCGGCCAGCGTGGCCTGCCGTCACCAGTGGCAGGGCCTGGCGGAACTCCTGCTGACCAGGGATGGAAGCTGGCGCAAGCGCTATACCAAGGAAGAGGGTTTCCCCGCCCAGGGCGAGGCGGTGGATGCCGAGCAGAAGGCGCTCTTCAAGGAGATGAAGGCACGCATGCTCGAATGGCTGGCCGAGGTGCGCGAAGAGGAAGACCTGCGCGAGGCCCTGGCGGGCCTGGCCGCATTGCCGCCGCACCAGTACCGCGACGAGGAATGGGACATCCTGCAGGCGCTGTTCGACCTGCTGCCCTTGTCGGTGGCGCAGCTCAACCTGGTGTTCCAGGAGCGCGG
>DATHUT010000130.1:0-3917 GCA_035462005.1 Gammaproteobacteria bacterium
GCCAGCACCTGGCGCACCGCCTGGATCAGGTTCAGGCGTGCGTTGCGCAGGGCCGGGTCACCGACCAGGAACTGGTGGGCGTTGTAATAGGTATGGAACTCGTTGGCCAGCTCACGCAGATAGTGGGCCAGGTGATGCGGCTCGTGGTTGAGCGCCGCCGCCTCCACCATCTCCGGATAGCGCGACAGGTTCACCAGCAGCGCCTCCTCGTGGGATTCATGCAGCAGGTGCATGCCCTGGGCGCCCTGCCCGCGGTCCCAGGACATGCCCTTCTCCGCCAGCTGGCGGAACACGCTCATCACCCGCGCATGCGCGTACTGGATGTAGTACACCGGGTTGTCGTTGGACTGGGACTTGGCCAGGTCCAGGTCGAAGTCCATGTGCTGCTCGCACTTGCGCATGACATAGAAGAAGCGCGCCGCGTCGTTGCCCACTTCCTGGCGCAGCTCGCGCAGGGTGACGAATTCGCCGGAGCGGGTGGACATCTGCATCTTCTCGCCGCCGCGATAGAGAATGGCGAACTGCACCAGCAACACGTCCAGCTTGGCGGGGTCATCACCCAGGGCGGTAAGCGCGGCCTTCACGCGCGGCACATAGCCGTGATGGTCGGCGCCCCAGATGTCGATGACACGCGCATAACCGCGTTCCAGCTTGTTCATGTGGTAGGCGATATCGGAGGCGAAGTAGGTCTTCTGGCCGTTTTCGCGCACCACCACCCGGTCCTTCTCATCACCGAATTCGGTGGAGCGGAACCAGAGGGCGCCGTTCTGCTCGTAGACATGGCCGCTGGCCTTGAGGCGTTCGATGGCCTGGTCCACGGCACCGCTTTCCGTAAGGGAACGTTCCGAGAACCATTCGTCGTATTCCACCCCGAATTCCTTCAGGTCCTGGCGGATGTTGGCGAGAATGGAATTGAGTCCCTCGTCGAACAGTTCGCGGTAGCGCTGCGGGCCCAGCAACTGCTTGGTGCGGTTGATGAGGGCATCGATGTGTTCTTCCTTGTCACCGCCCGCCGGCGCATCGGCGGGGAGGTCGCGCAGCAGCTCCTCGGGACCGAACGCCCAGTCGTTGCCATGGTTGCGGTGGAGGGTGGCGCCGATGTCCCAGACATAGTCGCCCTGGTAGCCGTTGCTGGGGAAGGGCAGCTCCACGCCGGCCAGTTCCAGGTAGCGCAGGAACACGCTGGTGGCCAGGATATCCATCTGCCGGCCCGCATCGTTGACGTAGTATTCACGGTGCACACTGAAACCCACGGCACGCAGCAGGTCCGCCACCGTGGCGCCATAGGCGGCGCCGCGGCCGTGGCCCACGTGGAGCGGACCGGTGGGATTGGCGGACACGAACTCCACCTGCACCGGCCGGCCCTGGCCCATCTCGCTGCGACCATAGTCGGCGCCGCATTCGAGGATCTCTCCCACCACGCCATGCCAGGCATCGCGGCTGAGGTGAAAGTTGATGAAGCCCGGACCGGCGATTTCCACCTTGCTGACCTGAGCCGCCTGCGGCAGTGCGGCCACCAGGGCCTCGGCGATGTCGCGCGGCTTACGCCCCGCCACCTTGGCCAGGGTCATGGCCAGGTTGCTGGCGAAATCCCCATGGCTGCGGTCGCGGGTGCGCTCCACCAGGATATCGACCGCGTGGTCGACAGGGATCATGCCTTGGGACTGCAGGGCCGCGTAGGCCTGCGCCAGGAGTTGCGCCAGCTGTTGCTTCATGGAAAGGATTCGCTTCGGTTTGCCAGGTTCCGCGCGCGGCGGAAGAGGCGCCTATTATCCCTGCTGCCCCGCGTTTCGCAACCGGCCCTCACAGGGTATCCACCGGGTCCACGTCCAGGGACCAGCGCACCTTGCGGGCACTCTTCAGCTGCTCCAGTTGCAGCACCCAGGGATCGAGCAGTTGCTGCAAGGCGCCCCGTTCCGACGCCTGCAGCAGCAGTTGTGCCCGGTAGCGGCCGGCCCGCCGCTCCATGGGGGCGGGCACCGGGCCCCAGAACTGCACACCCGGCAGACCCAGTGCCTGGGCCGCGTCCCGCGCCTCTTCCAGGAAGGCCAGCGCCGGCTCGCGGCCGCTGGCCTCGGCGCGTAGCAAGGCCAGACTGGCGAAGGGCGGGAAGCCGGCCGCCTGCCGCTCCTCCAGGGCCGCCTCGGCGAAGGCCCCGTAGCCCTGGAGCACCAGCTGCTGCAACAGGGGATGCTCGGGATGATGGGTCTGGATCAACACCTCGCCGGCGCGATCGGCACGGCCGGCGCGCCCGGCCACTTGCACGATGAGCTGGGCCAGGCGCTCGGCGGCGCGAAAATCATTGCTGAACAGGCCCTGGTCCGCATCGAGGATGGCCACCAGGCTCACCTGCGGAAAGTGGTGGCCCTTGGCCAGCATCTGGGTACCCACCAGGATGCGCGCCACCCCTTCCGTGGCCTGCGCCAGGCGGGCTTCCAGCGTCCCCTTGCGACGGGTGGTATCGCGGTCGATGCGAATGGTCTCCTGGTCGGGGAAGCGCGCCGCCAGGTATTCCTCGATGCGCTCCGTACCCTTGCCCAGGGCCAGCAGGTCGGGGCTTCCGCAGCCGGGACACTGGTGCGGCAACGCCCGCTCATGCCCGCAGTGATGGCAGCGCAGGCGCGCGGCACGCTGGTGCAGGGTCATGTGGGCATCACAGCGCGGGCAGTCCGCCAGCCAGCCGCATTCGTGGCACAGCAGGGTGGGCGCGAAGCCGCGCCGGTTGAGGAACAACAGCACCTGGCCGCCCGCCGCCAGGTGGCGTTCCATGGCCGCCTGCAGCGCCGGTGCCAGCGGACTGTCCATGGGCTGACGGCGGTTGTCCAGCAGGCCTACCCGTGGCGGGCGCGCACTGCCGGTGCGTTCGGGCAGGTGCAGGCGTGCATAGCGACCCTGCGCCACGTTGTACAGGGATTCCAGTGACGGCGTGGCCGTGCCCAGCACCACTGGCACAGCTTCGCGATGGGCGCGCCACACGGCCAGGTCGCGGGCCGAGTAGCGAAAACCTTCCTGCTGCTTGAGGGAGGCGTCGTGTTCCTCGTCCACCAGCACCAGGCCCAGGCGCGGCAGTGGCGTGAACACCGCCGAACGGGTGCCGATCACCACCGCCGCCTCGCCAGCGGCGGCGCTCTGCCAGGCGCACAGGCGCTCGCGGTCATTGAGGCCGGAGTGCAGCACCGCCAGCGGGCGGGTGAAGCGGCCACGGAAACGCGCCACCAGCTGCGGTGTCAGGCCGATCTCCGGCACCAGCACCAGGGCCTGCCGGCCCTGCTCCAGGCAGGCAGCGATCAACTGCATATAGACTTCGGTCTTGCCGCTTCCGGTCACCCCCTCCAATAGAAAGGCTCCGTACCCGCCCAGCCGCGCGGTCACGGCCGCCACAGCGCCTGCCTGTCCGGCATTCAGCACCGGCGGGGGCTCGGGGCTGGCCGGTACCGCTTCCAGGCAGGGCCTGTCCCGCTCCTCCACCCAGCCCTTGTCGGCCAGGGCGCGCAGGGTGGCCGCGCTTGCCTCCAGCGCCTCGCGTGGAAGACCCGCGGGATGGCGGCGCAATTGCTGTAGCAGGGCGAGCTGGCGCGGCGCACGCTTCAGGCTATCCGCCTCCACGGCACGTCCCGCCTCCGTCAGCCGCCATTCCTTTACCCCGGCAATACGACCCTGGTGGCCACGCCGCAACAAAACCGGCAGGGCGGTGGCCAGGGCCTCGCCGATGGGATAGTGGTAGTAGCGGCTGGCCCATTGCACCAGGGCCAACAGATCCGGCGGCAACAGCGGGGCATCATCGAGCAGGGCATGCGCGGTCTTCAGTTTGGTGGCGGGTACCTCGCTGCGATCACGCACCGCCAGCACCACGCCCACCTGTTCGCCGCGGCCGAAGGGCACCCGCACCCGCACCCCCGGTTGCAGCCGGGCCGGAT
>DATHUT010000131.1:0-2252 GCA_035462005.1 Gammaproteobacteria bacterium
AGCCAGGGCAGAGGTCCCGGCCACCCGCCCCGGCGCCGCCACAGAGGCGGCAGCGCGGAGGGAACAGCGTGTCCTGTAGCTTGATTAGCCAGTTGTAAACCATCGGAATCCTTTCCGGTTGACAGTCATCCAGTGGCGCGCCATAGTGCCCTGTCAGTCCCGAATTGTAGCCCAGGTCCTTGTTTCATGTCCGATTCCCTGTCCGCCGTCCCGGCCACTCACCTGTGCACCGGGCGCCGCGCCCGCGCCGCCGCCGCCCTGTTCAATTACGGGAATATGCTCGCCATCCTGCTGCCCGTGCCCCTGGGCATCCTGTGGGTCGGTGTGTCCATGCTGGTGTATGCCATGAACCGCCACCATCCCAATGAGAAAGTGGGCCACTACACCCAGCAGGCGGCCTACCGTTTCTATGGCATCACCGGTTTCTTCGTGGCCGCCGCCACCTTCATTCCCGGCAGCGGTCTGCGCTACTACCTCATCGCCTGGGGCGCCGCCGTCCTGGTGCTGATCCCCTGGTCGATTCTCGACCTGATGCGCATCGCCCGCGATGAATGGCTCGATATGGAAGTGAACGTAGAGGAACCCCACCATGAGTAACCCCGCGCCACTGGCGACACAGACCCAGGACGACCTGCGCCATGACTGGTCCCAGGACGAGATCCTCGCCCTGTTCGCGCTGCCCTTCAACGACCTGCTGCACCGCGCCCACGAGGCGCACCGCGCCCACTTCGACCCCAATGCCGTGCAGGTGAGCACCCTGCTCAGCATCAAGACCGGCGGCTGCCCCGAGGACTGCAAGTACTGCTCCCAGAGCGTGCACCACAACACCGACCTGGAACCGGAGGCGCTGCTCAAAATGCAGGAGGTGCTGGACGCCGCCCGTGCAGCAAAAGAGGCGGGCGCCAGTCGCTTCTGCATGGGCGCCGCCTGGCGCAACCCCAAGGGCCGGAACTTCGAGCGCGTGCTGGACATGGTGCGCGAGGTACGCGAGCTGGGCCTGGAGACCTGCGCCACCCTGGGCATGCTCGACGAGGACCAGGCCGCGCAACTGAAAGATGCCGGGCTGGACTACTACAACCACAACCTGGACACCTCGCCGGAGTTCTACGGCACCATCATCGGCACCCGCAGTTTCCAGGACCGCCTCGACACCCTGGAGCATGTGCGCAACGCCGGCATCCATGTCTGTTCCGGCGGCATCCTCGGCATGGGCGAGACCCGCGCCGACCGCGCCTCCTTCCTGCGCGCCCTGGTCAACGAGCCGCGCCATCCCGAGAGCGTGCCCATCAACCAGCTGGTGCGCGTGCCGGGCACGCCGCTGGGTGATGTAGCCGAACTGGATCCCTTCGAGTTCGTGCGCACCGTGGCCATCGCGCGCATCCTGATGCCGCGCTCCCATGTGCGCCTGTCCGCCGGCCGCAGCGAAATGAGTGACGAGATGCAGGCCCTGTGTTTCTTCGCCGGCGCAAATTCCATCTTCTATGGCGAGAAGCTGCTCACCACCGGCAACCCCGACACGGAGCGGGACCTCGCCCTGTTCGACCGCCTCGGCATCCATCCCGTCTAGGAACCCTTGCGCCATGCAGGACCTCGCCGCCGCCCTCGCCCAGCGCCAGGCCGACCAGCTGTACCGGCGGCGGCGCACGGTGGACGGTCCGCAGGGGGTGGAGCTGGAGCTGGACGGCCAACGGGTGCTCAGCTTCTGCAGCAACGACTACCTTGGCCTCGCCAATGACCCGCGTCTGGTGACGGCGCTCAAGGACGGCGCCGACCGCTTCGGTGTCGGCAGCGGCGCCGCCCACCTGATTTCCGGCCACAGTCGCGCCCATCATGAACTCGAGGAAGCGTTGGTGGACTTCACCGGCCGGCCGCGCGCCCTGCTGTTCTCCACCGGCTACATGGCCAACCTCGGCATCCTGCAGGCCCTGCTCGGCCGTCACGATCATGTCTTCGAGGATCGCTACAACCATGCCTCCCTGCTCGATGCCGCCAAGCTGAGCGGCGCGAAGCTGCACCGCTATGGCCATCTCGATACCGTAAGCCTCGCGGACCATCTCGCCGCCAGCAACAAGGGCGAACGCCTGGTGGCCACCGACGGCGTGTTCAGCATGGACGGCGACGCGGCCCCGCTGGCGGAGCTAGCACGACACTGCCGGCAGCACGACGCCTGGCTGCTGGTGGACGATGCCCATGGCATGGGCGTGCTGGGCGAACAGGGCCGCGGTTCCCTGGACGCGGCCGGGCTGGGCATC
>DATHUT010000132.1:0-6410 GCA_035462005.1 Gammaproteobacteria bacterium
GTCAATACCCTGTCGTTGCTGATGCTGACCCTGGACTGGCCTTATGCCGTCTACCTGTCCTGGCGTTTCCTGGAAGGTTGCGCCCATATTACCTCGCTGAGCCTGCTCATGGCCCTGGCGGTGGACCATGCCCGCCAGCGCGGCATGGGCGCGGTCATGGGGCTGGTGGGGGCCGCCCTCGGCCTGGGGGTGGCAAGCGGCGCGCCCCTGGGAGGCTTCATCGGCCAGCATGGCGCGGAGCGCGTGTTGCAGACCGGGTTCTGGCTGCTGCTGGCACTCACCCTGTTCGCGGCCCTGCTGTTGCGCGACGCCCCATTGCGCCAGGGTTCCGCAACCCTGTCCGCCCTGTTACGGTCACTGCCCGACAACCGTCGCCTGCTGTTGCCCTATACCTTTGCCTTTGTCGATCGTCTCACCGTGGGTTTCATCGTCTCGACTCTGTCTCTCTACCTGAGTAGCGTCATTGGCCTGGAGTCGGCCGCCATTGGCCTGGTGATGGCCCTGTTCCTGGTGCCCTTTTCCCTGCTTACCTACCCGGCGGGACTGCTGTCGCGTCACTGGAATCCCCTGTTCATGATGCTGGCCGGCAGCGCCGCCTATGGCATCACCCTCACCGCCATCGGCTTTGCCGCGCCCGGCATGATCCCCTGGCTGATGTTTGCCGGTGGCGTGGTTGCCTCCCTCATGTACGCGCCGTCCCTGGTGCTGGTGGCGGACCTGTCACGACCGGAGCACAAGGCCCTGGCCATGAGCGGCTTCCACTTCGCCGGTTCCCTCGGTTTTGTGCTGGGTCCGCTTACCGGCGGCCTGCTGGTGGCCCTGTTCGGCGTCACGGCGCTGCCCGCCTATCCCATGGCCTTCCTGGTCGTGGGTGGCCTGGAGGTGCTTTGCGCCCTGCTGTTCCTGCCACTGGCCCTGCGCTGGGCGGCACGGGGCGGCGGACGATCTTGATGCATATCAATGCCCGGTCCCACGGGTCAGGGGCAGTATCGGTTCCGAACCTTGCAAAATAACCGCTGATGGGTTCCGATGTCCTGCCAGCGAGGGTCGGGATCACCTGTCCAGGGAGTCGTTATGCGTCTCGCATATAAAAAGTATCTGCCGGTCTTCACCGCACTGTTGTTCGCGCTGCTGCTGTTGTCCTGTGACGGTGGTGTGAGCCAGGAACTGGCCCACGCTCCCCGTGTACCAGACAGCGAGGCCCGTTGCCCGGTATGTGGCATGAAGGTGCTGGGCTGGCCCGGCCCCAAGGGACAGTTGTTCCTCAGCAGTTCGGATCATCCCCTGTTCTTCGACAACACCGTCGACCTCATGCGCTATGTGCTTCACCCCGATCAGAATCCCCGGGTGCTGAAGGTCTATGTCCAGGACATGAGCCAGGCCGACTGGGATCAGCCTGATGTGGCACCCTGGATCGATGCCCGCGATGCCTGGTTCGTGGCCGGACACAGCCGCATGGGTTCCATGGGGCCGACCCTGGCCAGTTTCGCGGATCGCCAGACCGCCGAAGTCTTTGCGGCCCAGTACCAGGGCGAGGTGCTGGGGTATGGAGAGATTGATGCTGCGCTGCTCGATTCCCTGACGGCGACGACGGATGCCGGTCATGACCACTCGATGCACGATGGCCACGCCCACTGAAACCTGCCGTGGCCTGATCCTCGGTTTGCTGCTGGTGCTTGTGCCCGGTTTTTCGCCCGCGAACCCGGGTGGGCAACTGGCGGAACATCGCTACCAGGCGCCGGAAGAGTCAGCGCAGTGGGATGCCGCCGCCATTCGCGCATCCCATGTCCTGTATCCCCTTGCGGATGATGTCGTGGCAACATCGTCTTCCAAAGCGTCCGAGCGCTTTCTGGTGGTGGAGTCGGGGGATCACCACGCCAGCCTGCTCGACGGGGAAGCGTTCGAGCTCATTCATCGCTGGCCGACCCGTCCCGGCCTGCGCGGCTCGCCCAAATTCTCCGCTGACGGCCGCTTCGTGTATTTCCTCTCCGGCGAGGGTTGGGTCACCAAGTACGATCTCCAGCGCCTGGCACCGGTGGCCGAGGTCCGCGCCGGCAGCGCCAGCCGCAACCTGGCCCTGTCCGGCGACGGGCGTTACCTGCTGGTGGCCAATGACCAGCCACATACCCTGGTGGTGCTCGACGCCCATGATCTCGGCCTGCGCGAGGTGATCGAGGTGCGCGACGAGGAAGGTCGCAGCTCGCGGGTGTCGGCGGTCTATGATGCGCCGGCGCGCAACAGTTTCATTGCGGCCCTCAAGGACATCCCCGAGTTGTGGGAGCTGCGCTATGACGCGGACGCGCCGCCGGTCTACCAGGGTTTCGTCCATGACTTCCGCCTGGGCGAGGGCGTGCCGGTGCCGGGTGAGTTCCCGCCACGCCGGGTGTTGCTCCAAGCGCCGCTCGACGATTTCCTGTTCGACCCGGATTATCTCTATGTGATCGGCGTTACCGGCAATGGCCAGGTGATGGCCATCGATCTCGATGCGCGCCGCCGGCTTGCGGCCCTGGATGTGTCCGGCCTGCCGCGCCCCGGCGCCGGGGTGCGCTGGGAGCGCGAAGGTCGCACGCTGCTGGCCCTGCCGAACCTGCGCGAAGGCCAGGTCACGGTGATCGACGAGGCGCGCTGGGAAGTGGTCAAGTCCATCGCCACCCAGGGGCCCGGTTTTTTCCTCGCCAGCCATGAAAGCAGTCCCTACCTGTGGGGCGATGTGTTCTTCGGCCCGCACCAGGACGTGCTGCACCTGATCGACAAACAGAGTCTCGAGATCGCGCATACCCTGCGGCCCGAACCTGGCAAGCGGGCGGCACACGTGGCCTTCAGCGCGGATGGTAAGCGCGCCCTGGTGTCCGTCTGGGAGGAGGAGGGCGCACTCGTGGTCTACGACAGCGCCAGTCTGGAAGAGATCAAGCGTATCCCCATGAGTCGGCCGACGGGGAAGTATTCGGTGATATCCCGCTGATGGTTCGTGCTCAGATCCCCAGGACCACCAATGCCACGGAGAAATAGATCAGGATTCCCACCACGTCGGCGATGGAGGTGATCAGGGGCGCGCTTGCGGTGGCCGGATCGATTTTCATGCGCGCCAGCAGGAAGGGCATGATCATGCCCAGCATGCTGCCGAACAACACCACCAGCAGCATGGCCAGGGCGATGGTGTTGCCCACGCCGCTACCGCCAATCCAGTTCCCGGCCCACCATACGGATGCGCCCATGGTCAGGCCCAGGGCCATGGACACGGAAAATTCCTTGCCCCACAGCCGCAGCCAGTCCTTGGCTTGCACGTCGCCGGTGGCCAGGGCGCGCACCATGAGGGTGGCGGACTGGGCGCCGGCGTTACCGCCGCTGGCGATGACCAGGGGCAGGAAGAACACCAGCGCCACCACCGTCTCGATGGCCGTCTCGTAGAAGGCAATGGCGCCGCCACTGACGATGTTCACCAGGATCAGGATGACCAACCAGCCCACCCGCTTGCGGTACAGCAGGCTGGGCGACGCCTCCATCAGGCTGAGCGGCAGCGGTGCCACGGAACCCAGCTTGTGGAAGTCCTCGGTGCTTTCCTCTTCCATCATGTCGAATACGTCGTCGACGGTGACCACGCCGAGCAGTTGTTTCTCGCTGTTCACCACCGGCAGTGTCTCGATATCGTAGCGGCGGGTCAGGTGGGCGGCGTCCTCGCGATGAGCATTGACGTCGATGCTCACCACCTCGTCGCCAAGGAGGGATTCGATCTTGCTGGCCGGCCGGGACAGCAGCAGGTGCTTGAGACCCAGCATGCCGAGCAGGTGGCCCTCCCGGTCGGTGACGAACACGTCGTTGATGGTCTCGCCTTCCTCGCTGTGGCGGCGCACGTACTCCAGGGCGCGCTCCACGGTCCAGCCTGGGCGCAAGGCAATGTACTCCGGTGTCATCAGGCGGCCGACGCTGTCATCGGGATAGGAGAGCAGGGTTTCGATAACCTGGCGGTCCTGGGGTTCGAGGAGTTCGATGATCTCCTCGCTATGGAGGTCCTCCAGTTCGTCGATCAGGGCCGCCGCATCGTCGTAGGAGAGTTCGCCCACCAGGTAGGCTTTTTCCTCGGAACTCAGCCGTTCCAGCAGTCGTGCCTGGTGTTCGGTGGCCAGGTGGGAAAAGATGTGGGGCATGCGCTCCAGGGGCAGGCGCCGCAACAGGACCAGGGTGGCCTGGTCGTCGAGACTGTCCAGGGCGGCGGCCACATCCTGGTTGGCGCGCTCCGCCAGCCAGCCATCGAGGGCCGCCTGGTCGATCACCGCCAGCAGCGCGGCGATGCCGTTCGCCTGCTCCAGTTGCTGTTCCGTGTCCTGTGCCGTGGCGCCCATGACGATCAGACCGAATGCACGGGCAGGTTGAGCAACACCGCCGCCATGGTGAAATAGATGATGATGCCGGCCACGTCGGCAATGGAGGTCACCAGCGGCACGCTGGCCGAGGCGGGATCCAGACGCATGCGGGTGAGCAGGATGGGCAACAGCAGGCCGATGAGGCTGCCCACCACCACGATCAGCACCAGGGCGATGGCGATGACCAGCGCCACCCCCAGGCCGCCGCGCCAGTAGCCCAGCAGGGAAACCGCCAGGGCCATGGTGACGCCCAGTGCCGAGGCCACCGCGAATTCCTTGGTCCACAGCTTGAGCCAGTCGTGCGATTGCACATCACCGACGGCCAGGGCGCGCACCATGAGAGTGGCCGCCTGGGCGCCGGCGTTGCCACCGCTGGCGATTACCAGGGGCAGGAAGAACACCAGTACCACCAGGGCGTTGATGGTCTCCTCGAACCAGGCAATGATGCCCCCGCCGATGAGGTTGATGAATACCAGGGCCAGCAGCCAGCCGATGCGCTTGCGGTACAGCAGCGTGACCTTGGCATCGCGCAGGCTCAGGCCGATGCCCACCGAACCCATCTTGTGGAAGTCCTCGGTGGTCTCTTCCTCGGCGGCGTCGAGCACGTCGTCGACGGTGACGATGCCGACCAGGGTATTGTCGCCATCCACCACCGGCAGCACTTCCAGGTCGTAGTGCTTCATCATGCGGATGGCTTCGACCTGGGGCGCATCGGTGAGGATGGATACCATGGGTACGCCCTGCAGGCTGCTGATCAGGTCCTCGGGCGCACCGAACACGAAATGCTTGAGGGGGATCATGCCCTGTAGCTGTTCGTGTTCATCGGTAATGAACACCATGTTGACGGTGATGTCCTGCTCGCTCTGGGCACGGATATACTCGAGGGCCTGTCCCACCGTCCATTCGGGGCGCACCGACACGAACAGTGGCGACATCAGGCGGCCGACACTGCTGGCCGGGTAGCCGAGCAGGGTCAGGGCACGGCGGATGGTGCGGTAGGGCAGCAGGCGCAGCAGGCGCCGCACCTCGTCCTTGGGGAGGTCCTCTAGCAGGGCGGTGAGGTCGTCGGGCACCAGGCGCTGGAGGATTTCCCGTGCTTCCTCCTGGGGCAGGCGGATGGCCAGGCGGTACTGGTAACTTGGTTCCAGGTAGGAGAACACGTCCACGCGCCGCCCCGGTGCCAGCCGGGCGAATACCCAGGGCATATCGTCATCGCGCAATTGCATGGCAACGGCGGCGATATCCTGGATGCGCATGAGGTCCAGGATCTCGCGCACCTGGTCCGCCTCGCGGCGTTCCACCAGTTCGCGTACCTGGCCCTGGAACTGTTCGAAGTCGTATTTCATTCCTTCCCGCCGTGAAGGGCCATGAAACAGGCCACGGTGTGCTCGACTACCGAATCGATCTCCGCCTCCGGGATGGCCTGGTTCAGCACCAGGGCCTGGGTGCGCACTGAACCAATGAGCGCACCGGTGAATTGCTGGGCGGCGAGATAGGTATTATCAATGTACAGGTGCTTCATTGCACATTGTTTATCAAGGTAGTCCGCCAGGCGGCGGTTGCCACGTTCGGGTCCGACCCGGTAATAGATCTCGCCCACCTCGGGGAAGCGTGCGCTCTCGGCGATGATCAGCCGGTGCAGGGCCAGCACCGAGGGTTGCAGGATGATGCCCAGCAGGGTGCGGGCGAACTCACGCAGGGTGGCCTCCACGTCATGACGGGCCTGTTCCGTCTCCAGCCGTGACAGCAGCACGTCCTGGCAATGCTGGGTGATGACATCGCTGAACAGGGCTTCCTTGTTGCCGTAGTGGTTGTAGATGGTCTGCTTGGATACCCCGGCCTCGCGGGCGATGGCATCCATGCTGGTCTCGCGGTAGCCGGCGGCCAGGAAGATACGGGTGGCGGCCTCGATGATGGCGCGCTGCTTGTCGGACAGGCCGGGGGTGGGGCAGAAGGCGGGTGATTGGGACACGTAACTTCCTCGCGAGCGATAATCGCAATATTTTTGAGGCTAATTCAGCCGTATGGAACGACTGTAGGAGCGGCCTC
>DATHUT010000133.1:0-2810 GCA_035462005.1 Gammaproteobacteria bacterium
CGTGGACTTGGACCGGGATTGCATCGGGATCGGCCGCGCCGAGGACCTGGACGCGGTACAGCAGCAGGCCTTGGAGCAGGCCCTGCGTCAGCTCCATCCCTGGCGCAAGGGACCCTTCTGCCTGTTCGGTCTGCGTATCGACACGGAATGGCGCTCCGACTGGAAGTGGCAGCGCCTGCGCGAACACATCCAGCCCTTGCAGGATCGCCTGGTGCTGGATGTGGGCTGTGGCAACGGGTATCACTTGTGGCGCATGCGGGGCGCGGGCGCGCGCTTGGCCCTGGGCATCGACCCGACACTGCTTTTCGTTCACCAGTTCGCGGCCCTGCAGCACTACATCCGGGATCCGCAAGCGGGTCTGCTGCCCCTTGCGCTGGAGGAGCTGCCGGCCAGGATGGCGTTCTTCGATACGGTATTTTCCATGGGCGTGCTCTACCACCGCCGCTCGCCTTTCGACCATCTGCAGGAACTGCGCGAGGCGCTACGGCCCGGAGGCGAGCTGGTATTGGAGACCCTGGTGACCGAAGGTGAAGCCGGCCAGGTGCTGGTGCCGCGGGACCGCTACGCGCGCATGCGCAACGTATGGTTCATCCCCTCGGTGCCGGAGCTGCAACATTGGCTGGAACGGGCCGGCTTCCTGGAGGTGCGCTGCGTGGATGTGACGCGCACCACCACGGAAGAGCAGCGTGGCACCGACTGGATGCGCTTCGAATCCCTGGCCCAGTGCCTGGACCCGGACGACCCGGCGAAAACAGTGGAAGGCTATCCCGCGCCGCGGCGGGCGATCCTGGTTGCCCGGAAGAGCTGAAACCAATAGCGGGGCAATCGAACCCCTCCCTATACCAGCGCGCCACGCTCCCGCGCCAGGGCCTCTACGATCTCCCGCGGCGGGAGTTCGAAGCCGGGCTCCTGCATATGGGTCTGCCAGCGGGCATGCAACTCGGCCATTGCCGGGTCCGTCCCCTGGCAGCCGAGCACGGTGATGACCGCATCCCCCACCTTCCAGGGCCCATCACCCTTTAGCGGGCCTTCCACACGCTGGAAAGCGGTCTCGGGATCCTGCTGCGTCCAGAAGGGTTCCAGGTACAGCAAGCCGTTGGCGAGGGGAAATCGCTCCACCATGATGCGTTTTTCCCCGTCGGGGAAACGGATCATGAGGGGCGCAGTGACACTGAACAGGTCGGCCATGAAATGCTAGGGCGCCTCGCCCAGGATCACCGTTTCGGTGATATCACCCTTGGTGTCCACCACCACCTCGCCCACGCCGGGCATGCGCGACAGAATGTAGCCGGACCAGAGCATCATGAGATTGCGGTTGTCCTGGTGCAGTGCGCCGAGCACCTTGTCCGCGGCCACCTGGCAACGCTGGTAGGTGTCGGGACTTTCCACCCAGGTGCGACTCATCTGCCAGCCTTTGTCCATGTCGGCGTCCATTCTGCTGTAGAGTTCTTCCGCTTCCTGGATGAGTTCCTCCGGCACGCTGACACGGATGGTTTGATCGTCGACGGTTAGATTCAATATCATTGGTTTCTTTCCGGTCCTGTTTTCAGTCTGTGGAAACTGGTTACAATCCAGGCAATCGTTGATAAAGCCGTTTACGTCATTCCCGCGAAGGCGGGAATCCAGTGATTCAAGGCATGGATTCCGGCATGCGCCGGAATGACGGGCTTATCAGGTCACCCCAAAACATTCTAGAGCAACCGCCCATGCTGCTGCACATCCCCGGTGTACTGAACACCGAGCAACTCGCCACCATCCGTCAGCTGCTCGAGCGCGGCCGCTTCGTCGACGGACGCTTGTCCGCCGGCATGGAGGCCAGCCAGGTGAAACACAACGAGGAACTCGCCGGCGACGCCCCCATGGTGCAGCAACTCAACCAGATCGTCATGGGCAACCTGGTGCAAAACCCTCTCTACCAGGGCGCGGCGCTGCCCCACCGCGTGGCGGCTCCCTTCTATGCCCGCTACACGCCCGGCATGGGCTATGGCGATCATATCGACGACCCCGTCATGGGCCAGGGCGACCGTTATCGTACCGATCTTTCCATTACCGTATTCCTCAACGGTCCTGGGGATTACGAGGGTGGCGAACTGGTGATCCGCACCGGTTTCGGCGACCAGACCGTGAAGCTGCCCGCCGGCGATGCGGTGATGTATCCCTCCGGCAGCCTGCACCAGGTGGCCGAGGTCACCCGCGGTGAACGCCTGGTAGCCGTCACCTGGGTGCAGAGCCTGGTGCGTGACCCGGGTCAGCGGGAAATCCTGTTTGAGCTCTACCAGGCCCGTGAGCTGCTGCTGCGGGATCGTCCCGGCGCCGAGGAAACCAAACGGGTCAGCCGGACCTACATCAACCTGGTGCGCATGTGGGCGGAGCTGTAGGAGCGGGCTCCGCCCGCGAATTGCCGGTGGAAACCGTTCGCGGGCAGAGCCCGCTCCTACAGCTATAATCTTCAAGATATTTATCTAAATAAACAATATATTGCAATATATTTTTAATCTAAATTATAGGTGTGATGGCCGGGCACAAAAAAGCCGGACGGGATTCCCGTCCGGCTTTTTTGATGCAGCCGCGAGGCCGCGGGATCAGGCGTGAGAGCCCTTCTCCGCATGCGCCAGTTCCACGACCTTCATGGCCAGGTCGCGGTATTCCTGCCGATAGCCAGCCAGTACATGACCGGATTCCGGTGCATAGTAATCCTTGGGGTCGACGCCATTCTGCTGCTCGTATGCAATAAATTTCTTTTGCAATTCAAGCATCTTCTTGATCATTTCCGCCTTTTCGCTCATCTTCTTCCACCTTTGGCTAAGTCA
>DATHUT010000134.1:0-4113 GCA_035462005.1 Gammaproteobacteria bacterium
TCCCCTGAACCATGCAGACCATTCTGCCCGATGCTGATCCTGCGTTTTTCGCCTGCGTTCAGGCTGTACTGGTCAGCTTCACCATTGCTTGAATACACGGAGATCGTGGTGCCATCCTCGATGGCCGCCACTACCGCTATATTCGAACGTATGCCCCACAGATTCCGGGAAACCGGTGGCACAGGGTAGGCATCACGCGGAACCGTGCCACTGTAGGCAGCATGCTCCACCAGTATCGGGCGATCGGAACGTATGATACCCGCCCGGGTATTATCGTTGCCGGCATCGAAGACCACCATTTCCCCTTTCGGCAAGGTTATCAATACCGGATCTTGTGTGGTCACGATTTCAACCCGAGCATCACCGTGTGGGCTGAGCAGGTAGTAGTAGTGGTGATCCCGGTGGTGCGGAATTACGAATTCAGCGCCGGCAAACAGCCCGGGCACCGGCAGGTCCGCGCCCTTGGCTTCGCTGCCGAGCGTGAAGGGACCGGTTCCAGTGATACGGGTCCCTGGCTCCAAGCTTGCACCCGCGCTGATTGTCTCGCGTGCGTAACGATCGAGCCGCATACTCACACCATCCACCTGGATCTGATTCCCATCCGACAGACTCATCACCTGCATGGGAACGCTCTGGATACGCGGATTCAGGACGTGGTACTCGAAGCTGGAAGGTGTTGCCAACGACTGGCGTAGACCGGCCAGCAGCAATAGCAGCAGGACAAGGCCTATGATCAAGGAGAAACAACTGAAAGCGCGCAGTATCCGCGCGCGAACATACACACATCGAGCCAATCCCTGGTTCCGCATGCTGCCTCCTTCCTGGAGTCATCTGTAGCGTCGTTATGCGCTTCCTGGCACGAGTCGCCGTACGCTCCGTCTGCCAAACAGGCAGACAGGAGAGCGCGGTTCCTGAGGAAACGCTATGGCGGGAACACAAAGGTTGGGGGGAACAACGAAACACATCCCTGTTCGTTTTGCGAAGGCATCCCTGCGGGTAAAACTAGGACAAGGTTCCAGCCGCTGTCAAGTCACCCACCCCTGCACACATCTGCCATACCTGACGCCGGGTGCATGTCATGGCACCTCTGTCAGCCGTGACAGGCCCGCCACAAGACAGACTCGGCGCTCTGTCAGTTGTCATTCTGATCGACTAATTACATTTAAATACATAAGACTAATAAATATTATTTATGTAATTTAGAGGAAATAGGCAATCTGGCGTGATTGCTGCTATATACCCTGCAAAGCCCTATCCCGGGCATTGCAGGAGTATCACCATGGCACGCATCCTCATCATCGGCGCCAGCACCGGCGGGTTGCCCACCGCCTATGAACTGCGGGAGGCCCTGGGTGCAGGGCACCGTATCACGGTGGTTTCGAATACGGAGCACTTCAGCTTCATACCCTCCAATCCCTGGGTGGCCGTGGGCTGGCGATCCCGAGCCGATGTGAGTTTTCCCCTGGAACCCTATCTGCGCAAGAAGCAGATCGAGTTCACCTCCGTGGGCGCGTCGGAGCTGCGTCCCGACGACAACGAGGTCGTCCTGGGTGATGGCACCACGCTGCACTATGACTACCTGGTGATCGCCACCGGCCCGAAGCTGGCCTTCGACGAGGTGCAGGGCATGGGCCCCGGCGGCTTCAGCCAGTCCATCTGCACACTGGATCATGCCGAGCATGCTCACCAGGCCTGGCAGCGTTTCCTCGAGGACCCCGGCCCCATCGTGATCGGTGCCGCTCCCATGGCTTCCTGCTTCGGGCCGGCCTACGAATACGCCTTCATCCTCGACGCGGAGCTGCGGCGACGCAAGCTGCGCCACAAGGTGCCCATGACCTTTGTGACCTCGGAGCCCTATATCGGCCATCTTGGCCTGGGCGGGGTAGGCGATTCCCGCGGCATGCTGGAATCGGAGCTGCGCGACAAGCATATCCAGTGGATCACCAATGCCCGCATCGACAGCATCGAGGAAGGCCGGATGCAGGTCAGCGAACAAAAGGCCGGCGGCGAAACCTTGCAGAAGCATGAATTGCCCTTCCGCTATTCCATGATCCTGCCGGCCTTCAAGGGCGTGGACGCGATCGCGGCGGTGGGCGAGGACCTGGTGAACCCGCGCGGTTTCGTCAAGGTGGATGATTTCCAGCGCAATCCAAAGTGGAACAACATCTATTCGGTCGGAGTCTGCATCGCCATTCCACCGGTGGAAGTCACACCGGTACCCACCGGCGCACCCAAGACCGGCTACATGATCGAGTCCATGGTCAAGGCAACGGTGGCCAATATCCAGGCCAGTATCGAGGGACGGGAGGTGAGTGCCACCGCCACCTGGAATGCCATCTGCCTGGCGGACATGGGGGATACGGGCATCGCCTTCGTGGCCATGCCGCAGATCCCGCCGCGCAACACCCAGTGGATGAAGAAGGGGAAGTGGGTGCACCTGGCCAAGGTGGCCTTCGAGAAGTACTTCATTCGCAAGATGAAAAAAGGCACCTCGGAGCCCTTCTACGAAACCGTCATCCTCAAGGCCATAGGAATCGAGAAGCTTAATTGACCTGGGTCATAACAAAAATGGAACGACCATGGCAGAATGTCATGGTCGTCAGAAGCCGTCAGCACAGGAGGAACTACGCGTGCCGATGAAGAAGAAAAACATCATGCCTTCCTGTGAGCAGCTCATCGACATGCTGCCGGACCCCTTCGTGGTCATCGATCGCAACTACCAGATCGTGGCCGCCAACGAAAAGTATCGCCGCCATTACGGCTTGGAGGCGGGCGAATTGATCGGCCGCCGTTGCCATGAAGTCTCGCACCATTCCTCCGTGCCCTGCAGCGAGCATGGCGAGCATTGCCCAATGGATACCGTGTTCGAGCACGGCCAGGCCAGCCAGGTCATGCATATCCACTATGATTCCGAAGGTCGCGAGGAATGGGTGCAACTATCCGCCAACCCTATCCTGGACGACAAGGGCGCCCCCATGTACATGGGCGAATACATCCAGCCATTGCGACCAGCCAGCGAGGACAACCGCCTGCTGGTTGGCCGTTCTCCACCCCTGATGCGTATGCTGAGCCTGTTGCAGCGGGTGGCGCCCACCCAGACCACGGTACTGTTGCAGGGCGAGAGCGGGGTGGGCAAAGAGCAGGTGGCCAAGTACCTGCACCGCTACTCGGACCGCATGAACGGTCCCTTCGTGGTGGTGGACTGTGGCGTGCTCGGTGAATCGCTGATCGAGAGCGAGCTGTTCGGGCACGCGAAGGGTTCCTTCACCGGTGCCACCCACAACAAGAAAGGGTTGTTCGAGGCCGCCCATGGCGGCACCATGTTCATCGATGAAATCGGCGAATTGCCGCTGGCGCTGCAAACCAAGTTGTTGCGCGCACTGGAGACCAGCACCATACGGCCTATCGGCGGCACCGACTACATCCAGACCAATGTCCGGGTGATCGCCGCCACCAATCGCTGCCTGCAGGATATGGTACGCGAAGGCAGCTTCCGCCAGGATCTCTACTATCGCCTGTCAGCCTTCCCGATCCATATCCCCCCGCTGCGGGAGCGCAAGGGAGATATCACGGCCCTGGCAGAGTATTTCCTGACCCAGCTACCCGATGGTGATCGCAACCTGCCTCTTACCCCCGAAGTGATCGAGGCGCTGCTTGTGCACGAGTACCCCGGCAACGTCCGAGAGTTGAAAAATATCGTCGAACGGGCCGCTATCCTGGCAGCGGGCGGCACCATCGATATCGAGCATATCATCTGCGAATCCGATCCCATGCTGGAGCAAGCAACCCCGGAAACAGGATCACAGAAAATGGAAACGGATATGCGCGAGCTCGACGATGCGCAGCGTGAGCAGTTGCTGAACCGCAGGGGAGGGCGCATCCCCGATGCCACCATACTGGCAGCGCTGAAGCAGGCCCGTGGGCACCGGCAACAGGCCGCCAACATGCTCGACATCAGTGAACGCACCCTGTACCGCCACATTCAACGCCTGCGGACAGTCGACGCCTAGACCATAGCCTGTGCCACCGGCACATAGGACTGGCCAAGTGATGCCGCGAGCGCGGCATGGGTGATCTGGCCGCGGTGCAGGTTCAAACCAGCCGCCAGCATCC
>DATHUT010000135.1:0-6322 GCA_035462005.1 Gammaproteobacteria bacterium
CCACGAAGTAGGTGTCATGGTCCTGGAAGTCCACCGGGGCGATGGCGAGCATCAGACCCGAAAAACCACCGATGGTGAACATGACCACGAAGCCCAGGGCGAACAGCATGGGGGTTTCAAAGGTCATGGACCCGCGCCACATGGTGGACACCCAGTTGAACACCTTCACCCCCGTGGGTACCGCGATCAGCATGGTGGCGTACATGAAGAACAGCTCACCGGTAAGCGGCATGCCCACGGTGAACATGTGGTGCGCCCACACGATGAAGGACAGGAAGGCGATGGAGGCCGTCGCGTACACCATCGAGCTGTAACCGAACAGCGGCTTGCGGGCAAAGGTGGGAATGATCTGCGATACGATCCCGAAGGCCGGCAGGATCAGGATGTACACCTCGGGATGCCCGAAGAACCAGAAGATGTGCTGGAACATCACCGGGTCACCGCCGCCGGCCGCGTTGAAGAAAGAGGTATCGAAGAACTTGTCCGTCAGCAGCATGGTGACCGCACCGGCCAGCACCGGCATGACCGCAATCAGCAGGTAGGCGGTGATCAGCCAGGTCCATACGAACAACGGCATCTTCATCAGCGTCATGCCCGGCGCGCGCATGTTGACGATGGTCACCACCACGTTGATGGCGCCCATGATGGAGGAGATGCCCATCAGGTAAACGGAAAAGATCAGGAACGGAAAGGCGTCACCGGTCTGCAGCACCAGCGGCGGATACATGGTCCAGCCACCCGCCGGGGCACCACCCGCCATGAACAGGGTGGACAACAGCATGGCGAAGGCGAAGGGCAGGATCCAGAAGGACCAGTTGTTCATGCGCGGCAGGGCCATGTCCGGCGCCCCGATCATCATGGGAATGAGCCAGTTGGCAAGCCCCACGAAAGCCGGCATGACCGCGCCGAAGATCATGATCAGCGCGTGCATGGTGGTCATCTGGTTGAAGAACATCGGGTCGACCACCTGCATGCCGGGCTGGAACAGCTCGGCGCGGATGATCATGGCCATGGCACCGCCGACGAAGAACATCAGCAGGGAGAACAGCAGGTAGAGGGTGCCGATGTCCTTGTGGTTGGTGGTGAAGACCCAGCGCAGCAGCCCGCTCTGGTGCTCGGCGTGATGCGCGTCGTGTGTAGTTGCAGTGCTCATTCCGTACTCCTCCACGACCCTTAGCGGGCGGCCTTGATATCAGAAGGTTGCAGCAGATCACCGGTATCGTTGCCCCAGGCATTGCGCTCATAGGTGATGACCGCGGCCAGGTCGGCGTCGCTGAGTTGCCCACCGAAGGCGGCCATGGCGGTACCGGACTTGCCATTCATCACGATGTCCACATGACCGGCAACCGGCCCCTTGATCAGGGGTGAACCCACCAGTCCCGGGAAGGCGCCCGGCAGACCGGCACCGTTGGCCTGGTGACAGGCGGCGCAGTGGGTGCCATACACCTTCTCACCACGCGTCATGAGTTCGCCCATGTCCATTTCCCGGTCGTCATCCGCGGCCGCGGCCGCGCTGGCTGCCTGCTGGTCGGCCACCCACTGGCTGTAATCCGCTTCGGACAGGGCTTCCACGACGATGGGCATGAAGCCATGATCGCGGCCACACAGTTCGGCACACTGACCACGGTATACACCGGGCTGATCGACCTGGACCCACATCTCGTTTATGAAGCCGGGAATGGCGTCCTTCTTCATGCCCAGTTCCGGAACCCACCAGGCGTGGATAACATCACTGGCGGTGAGCAGCAGGCGCACCTTCTTGCCTACCGGCACCACCATCTTGTTGTCCACCTCGAGCAGATAATTGGCGCTCTTCTCTGCATTACCGTAGATCTGATCGTTCGGTGTGGACAGGTTGCTGAAGAAGCCGATGCCCTCGTCCAGGTACTCGTACTGCCATTTCCACTGGTAGGCAGTGACCTTGATACTGATATCCGAGTCGCTGGTGTCTTCCATGGCGATGAGGGCCTTGGTGGCCGGAACAGCCATGCTGACCAGGATCAGAAAGGGAATGATGGTCCAGAGGATCTCGACCGTGGTGCTTTCATGGAACTGGGCGGGAACCGCGCCCTTGGATTTTCGGTGCCGAAGGATGGAGATGAACATCGCCCCGAACACCACCACACCAATGGCCACACAGATCCACAGGATCAGCATGTGCAGGCTATAGGCCGTCTGGCTGATCGGGGTTACCCCCGCCGGCAGGTTAAGCCCCCAGTCGGCGCGCGCGCCACTTGCCCCCAGCAGAAGGCCCGCTGCCACTACCACCGACAGACTTCGTTTCATGTTCCTCAACAACATGCCAGCAGTTCTCCTTCGTAGTACTCGAACCTTGGTGGTAAGCACCCGGTCAACCTGCCTGCCGGGTCGTGTGCTGAACGCGTAACGACGCCACAACCTGTTATCTTTCCCGTACTGAAACCGCCTGTGCGTCGAACCGCTCCTCCAACAACCGCGCCTACCCGTTAGTCGCGCCTAGAACGGACGAGCGCAAACCCCCGGCACCTGGCCCGGAGCGGCGCTGCATCCGCAATATTTCAATATAGAAAAAGTGGGTAATACCGGCAAAACCCTGGCGCACGCAAAGGTCGGCATGGTGGGCTTCTGGTGCCCTGATGCGCTCTGCAGGTACGGATGCGCATTTTTTTCGATGTGACCTGCCTGCCTTACCAGATCACCCCTGCCTTCCCTCACCACAACCTGCGTCTCCGGATCTGAATTCTTATTGACGCCGGATGCTACTCCTCGCCTGAAGTGATGACAACAAAAATCAAAAAATTTTCCGACAAAAAAATACGTTAAAACAAATAGATATGCAGCTTTCCCTTAATTAATAATATTAAGTTTTTCTAACTTATTGAGTGGTAATCGGGCCCATGAACACAGGCCGGAAAGGGTCCGGGATCCGGTATTCCGACCGGCTCCTAGCGGCTGGCCGCGCTCAACTCGACCCGCCGATTGCGCATCCGACCCGCCTCGGTGTCGTTGTCGGCGCGGGGCCTCGTCTCCCCCAGGAAGCGCAGCTCGAAGCGATCGCGGGGGATACCGCGCTCCATGAGGAAATTACGCACCATAATGGCGCGCTTGCGGGACAGCGCCAGATTATGCTCCGCGCCACCCTCGCTGCTCGCGTGTCCCTCCACCAGCACCAGGCCGCGTCCCTGGCTGCTCAGGTGGCGCGCCGTTTGTTCCAGCACCTCGCGCCCCAGGGAGGTGATGCGGGCGGAATCGAGGGGGAAATAGACACGCGTCGCGTCACCCTCCGCCATACCGAAGTGGCTGGGGTCACCGACACAGTCCTGGAACTCGCGCTGGGCGGTACGGAAGAAGACGGGCAAAATCCGCACCGTCACCAGATCCTGGCCATCGAACCAGTCCCGGTATTGCAGTGTCGGTGCCATACCCTGCTCCAGTTCGGTGAACAGGCGCTGGGCACGCACTCCCTCCACTCGGAAAGGCTCCCGGCCCAGAACAGCCTCCATAGGGTCGAGTCCGCGCGACGCGGTCTGATGCTTCCAGTCGGTCGGGTCCGAGGACAACTGCGCTTCGGTTTGCAACACCGGCGGCCGCAGTGCATGCACGCGGAACACCAGGTCATGGCGGCCATGGCGGCGGAACTCCACCCGACCGTAATGGGGGATCTCGTGACTGAGGACGCAGACCATGTCCACCATCCTGGCCTCCCAGGCTGCTTCATGGAGTCGCGCCTGGTGCTGCTGGATGCCCGCCAGGGCCGGTACCGCCAGCATCCCCGCCAGGGCCGACAGCAAAATGCGCAGCAGATTCGCACGAAACCAGGTGGACATGGCCAGGACACCGCAAAACGGGACCCCGGGAACCGGGCTTCCCCCAACCCAGCCATCGACTCCGGAGACACAAACTTTAACGGTGAAAACCCCAAAACCAACACCCCCGGGGTTTGGTAGACTGCGCCGATGGACGTATCCCCCATCATTGATTCCCTGAACGATGCCCAGCGCGAAGCCGTCACCGCCCCCCAGCAGCCCCTGCTGGTGCTGGCCGGGGCGGGCAGCGGCAAGACCCGGGTGCTGGTGCACCGCATGGCCTGGCTGATCCAGGTGGAACACCTGTCCCCCTACGGCATTCTGGCGGTGACCTTCACCAACAAGGCCGCCGGCCAGCTGCGCAGCCGCACCGAGCAGCTCATCGGTGTGTCCACCGGCGCCATGTGGGTGGGCACCTTCCACGGCCTGGCCCATCGCCTGCTGCGTGCCCACTACCAGGAGGCGAAGCTGCCCAAGGACTTCCAGATCCTGGATTCCGACGACCAGTACCGGGTGATCCGCCGCCTGCTGAAGTCCCTGGACATCGACGAGGCACGCTGGCCGCCGCGCCAGATCCAGTGGTTCATCAATGCCCGCAAGGACGAGGGGGAACGCCCGCAGCATATCGACCCCGGCAGCGACCCGATCCAGAAGCAGTACGTCCTGCTCTACCAGGCCTACGAGGAACTGTGCCAGCGCTCGGGCCTGGTGGACTTCGCCGAACTGCTGCTGCGCGCCCACGAACTGTGGCTGCAGCACCCGGAACTGCTGGCCCATTACCAGGAACGCTTCCAGCACATCCTGGTGGACGAGTTCCAGGACACCAACCGCATCCAGTACGCCTGGCTGCGCCTGCTGGCCGCGCGCCACGGCCACATCACTATCGTCGGCGACGATGACCAGTCCATCTATGGCTGGCGCGGCGCCCAGATCGAAAACCTGCATCTCTTCCAGAAGGATTTTCCCAACACCCGGGTCATCCGTCTGGAACAGAACTACCGCTCCACCGGCGCCATCCTGCGCGCCGCCAATGCCCTCATCGCCCACAACTCGGATCGCATGGGCAAGAACCTGTGGACCGACGGTCACGACGGCGACCCCATCCAGCTCTACACCGCCTACAACGAGCAGGACGAGGCACGCTACGTCATCGAGCGCATCCAGGGCTGGGTGGACGAGGGCAACCGGCGCAGCGAGGTGGCCATTCTCTATCGCTCCAACGCCCAGTCGCGGGTGTTCGAGGAACGCCTCATCCAGGCCGGCATGCCCTATCGCGTCTATGGCGGCCTGCGTTTCTTCGAACGCGCCGAGATCAAGGACGCCCTGGCCTACCTGCGCCTGTGCAGCCACCGCGAGGACGACGCCTCCTTCGAGCGCATCGTCAACCAGCCGCCGCGCGGCATCGGCGAACGCACCCTGGAGGAGATCCGCCTGCAGGCCAAGACCCTGAGCCAGACGCTCTGGTTGAGCGCGCAACAGCTGGCCCGCTCCCCGGACATGACGGCCCGGGCACGCAATGCCCTGCAGGCATTCCTCGACGGCATCGACCGCATGGCGGCGGGCATCGACGGCCTGGCGCTGGGCGAGCAGGTGGAGGCCACCGTCGACGCCAGCGGCCTGAAGGAACACTACGCGAAGGAGAAGGGCGAAAAGGGCCAGGCGCGCGTCGAGAACCTCGAGGAACTGGTCAACGCCGCGCGCGGCTACGAGCCGCAGCTGGAAGAGGAACTGTCACCGCTGGCGGATTTCCTGGCGCATGCCGCCCTGGAGGCCGGCGAGGGCCAGGCCGAGGCCTGGGAGGACTGCGTGCAGCTCATGACCCTGCATTCCGCCAAGGGCCTGGAGTTCCCGCTGGTGTTCCTGTGCGGCATGGAGGAAGGCCTGTTCCCCCACCAGCGTTCCGTGGAGGAGCCGGGGCGCCTGGAGGAGGAACGGCGCCTCTGCTATGTGGGCATCACCCGCGCCGAGAAGCAGCTGGTACTCACCTGCGCCGAGCACCGCCGCCTGCACGGCAGCGATTCCTACAGCGTGCCCTCACGCTTCATCCGCGAACTGCCCGCGGACCTGGTGGAAGAGGTGCGGCCGCGGGTGCAGGTGAGCCGGCCCTGGCAGCGCGAGGCACAAACACCCATCTCCGCGCCGGACGATCCCTCCGCCCTGCGCCTGGGCCAACGGGTGCGCCACCAGAAATTCGGCGACGGCGTGGTGCTCAACTACGAGGGTCAGGGCGGCCACGCCCGGGTGCAGGTCAACTTCGAGGACGCCGGCGCCAAGTGGCTGGTGGTGGCCTATGCGAACCTGGAGGCTGTCTAACCGGTAGGGGGACAGACTTAAGTCTGTCCCCATGCTGGCAGTTCTTGTTGGCGTGGGTGTTGCGGAACGCAGAGAACGCAGAGACGCAGAGAACGCAGAGATTTATTAAGGGAAACTCTGATCTATTTTCTTTCGTCATTCCGGCGCATGCCGGAATCCAGAGGAATCAGTGGCATGGATGCCGGCCTGCGCCGGCATGACGGATTAATCAGGGTTTCCTTAAG